>JBOHBA010000272.1:0-3265 GCA_050698095.1 Gaiellaceae bacterium | reverse complement strand
GCATGCGGAAGAGAGCCTCGAGATCCGAGACTGATCCCTGCTGCGCGCCCCGCACGCGGGCGCGCTCGTCTCGAGCGGCGCGCATCCCGTGCCCAGACTACGACGGAACCTGGCGCGGAGGTCCACGTTCAAGATACGAGAGAACCGGGCCCTGAGGTCCAAGCGCCTTGTGACACCGTGTCACAAGGTCGTCCCCCCGGGACCTTTGGAGCGACTCGGGACGTAAGACGTGCATGGACAGGCGGCAACTCCTCCTTGGCGCAGCAGCTGCCCCGCTTGCGCTTGTGCTCGATCCGCGTGCCCTTGCCGCCCGGCTCGGCGGCACACCGGTCGCCTTCGTCACCGCGGATCTCGAAAGCCACGTCGTCGTGCTCGACCTCGAGACCATGAGTGTGCGCGAGCGCATTGCGACCGGCCCCGGGCCCCGAAGCATCGAGTCGATGCACGACTGGATCGCCGTCGTCGCCCACACGGGAGAGGGCGTGGTAACCCTCCTCGACGCGGCGACGAGCCGGATCCGAGCCGAGCTCGACGGCTTCGAGGCGCCGCGCTACACCGCGGTGCATCCGCGGCGTCCGCTGGCCTACATCACGGACTCGGCGAGCGAGGCGGTCGTCGTTCTCGACGCGGAGGCAGCGCGCGTGCTCTGGCGCACGCCGGTACCCGGCCCCGCTCGGCATATCTCGATCAGCCGCGACGGTCGAACGCTCTGGACGGCACTTGGAACGAAGGCGGCACGGGTCGCGGTGCTGGACGCGAGCGATCCCCGCCGCCCGAAGCTCGCGCGCACGTTCGCACCGCCGTTCCTCGCGCACGACATCGTCTTTGCGCCCGACGGCCGGACGGTCTGGGTGACGTCGGGCTCCGAGCACCGGCTCGGGCTGTATGAACGGACGGGCGTTCCTCGCCGCCTTCTCTCCGCGGGCGCTCCTCCGCAGCACGTCACCTTCGCCCGCGACAAGGCGTTCGTCGCGAGCGGGGACGACGGCACGGTGCACCGACGCCGCCTCGACGGTGAGCTCGTGCGGAGAGTTCGGGTGCCGGTCGGCTCGTACAACGTCACGTTCGGCTGGGGACGCGTCGTATCGCCCTCGCTCGGGCGAGGCACCGTCAGCGTCCTCGACCGGAACGGACGCGTTCGACATGTCAAGAAAGTCGCAGGCGCCGCTCACGACGCCTGCATCGTCTTCGGCCCTTGAAGGAGGCTCCGATGAAGAAGGCTCTCATCACATTCTGCGCCGCCATTGCGGGCGCGCTGTCGCTCGTCATCTCGGGAGCCGGCGCCAATGGCTCACCGTATTCGCCGGGGCTCGCCCACGGCTGGGACGGCGTCCTCGCGTCCGACGGCGACGTCCGCTTCGTGACGCTGGGCACGGCAGCGTCGACCACCGTCGCGGCGATCTCCGTTCGCGGAGGCCGCGTCCTTCGCACACGAACCGTGCGAGGCTCGTACGGCGTTCCGCTCGTTGCCCACGACGGGACGACCGGAGGCCTGTCGGGCGACGGCCGCTTGCTCGTCGTCGCTTCGTACGGACCGCAACCGGGAACCGCCGGATCGACGCAGTTCCTCGTTCTCGCGACGAGGTCGCTCAGGCCCCGCAGCCTCGTCAAGCTCGCCGGCTCGTGGTCGTTCGACGCGATCTCGCCCGACGGGAAGACGCTCTACCTGGTCGAGCACCTCTCTGCCGGCCCGAAGCCCCGCTACAGCGTGCGTGTGTTCGACCTTGCGCGAAACCGTCTCGTCCCTGGGGCGGTCGTCGACAGGATCGAGAAGGAGTCGGTGATGGGCGGTCAGCCGGTGACCCGCGCCTCGAGCCCAGACGGCCGCTGGGCGTACACGCTGTACGCACGCCCCACGAGCGAGCCCTTCGTCCACGCGCTCGACACCGCGCGGCGTGAGGCCTTCTGCATCGACCTCCCGCTCCGCATGGGCGAGGTCGAGCAGTGGGGACTTCGTCTACGCCTCGCGCCTGAAGGCGAGCTGGCGGTGCGGAACGGCTCGGGGAGAGTCGCCGCGATCGACACGGTGACGTTCGCGGTCAGGCAGATCTAGCCCAGTACCGCCTCGGCCTCGATCTCAACCTTCCACGCCGGATCGAGGAGCCTCGTAACCACCGTGGTGTTGGCCGGGCGAATCTCGGCGAAGACCGCGCCGTGCGCGCGGCCGACGCCCTCGAAGTGGGCGGGGTCGGTCACGAACACGCGCGTACGGACGACGTCCTCGAAACGTGCGCCCGCCTGCTCGAGCGCTCTCCCGATGATGTCGAGGCACAGCCTCGCCTGCTCGTAGGAGCCCTCGGGCGGCGGCGATCCGTCTGCCGGAATGGGCGCGGTGCCGGCCACGAAGACGCGGTCGCCGACGACGACGGCGCGCGAGAAGCCGACGATCGGCTCGTAGGGCGAGTGTCCGGAGATCAGGCGCCGCATCAGGCCTCTAGTATCGCGCGGCGTGCAGGCGCTTCGCCAGATCGACGACTGGCCGGTCGAGTTCGCGGTGGCGGGTGTCGTCGATCCGGCCGGAAACGTCGCCACGCGAGGCGACGCCACTCGCTCCGTGCGGCTCGCCTCGGTCTCGAAGCCCGTCGTCGCACTCGCCGTGCTCGTCGCCGCCGAGGAGGGCGTCGTCGACCTCGACGAGCCGGTCGGCCCTCCGGGCGCGACGGTTCGGCACCTCCTCGCGCACACATCGGGACTGCCGTTCGAGGAGCTGACTCCGATCGCTCGGCCGGGCAGGCGCCGGATCTACTCGAACGAGGCGTTTCGCCTGGTGGCCGATCATCTTGCCGCCCGCGCGGAGATGCCGTTCGTGGAGTACGTCGCCGCCGCCGTGTGCGTCCCGCTCCGGATCGGCCTCGATCCCCGCGGCGACCCCGGCTCCGGAATGCACGCCGCTCTCGACGACATGCTCGCGCTCGGCCGCGAGCTCCTGCGTCCGACGCTCATCGCGCCCGAGACGCTCCACGAGATGACGAGCGTCCAGTTCCCCGGGCTGCCAGGCGTGCTCCCCGACCATGGCCGCTTCGACCCGCTCGACTGGGGCCTCGGCGTTCAGCTCAACACACGCACGCCGACGTGGATGGGCTCGCGGGTGTCGCCGCGGGCCTACGGGCATTTCGGAGGCTCGGGCACGTTCCTGTGGATCGATCCCGACGTGGACGTCGTGTGCGCGGCGCTGACGACGCGCGGCTTCGGCGAGTGGGCGAAGAAGGCGTGGCCACCCTTCTCGGACGCCGTGCTCGAGGAAGCCAGGGTCTGACCCCAGGGC
>JBOHBA010000271.1:0-4214 GCA_050698095.1 Gaiellaceae bacterium | reverse complement strand
TCCCAGCAGCTCGACAACGCGATTCGGTTCCGCGCCGAGGAAGTGCTTCCGATTCCGCTCGATCAGGCCGTTCTGGACTACGTAGTGCTTGAAGACGAGGCGCGCGAGGACGGGACTCCCGTCAAGCGAATCCTGTTGGTCGTCGCGTATCGCGAGGTCGTCGACCGCTACCTGCAGGCGTGCCGCGGAGCGGGGCTCCAGGTCGTCGGCATCGACCTCGAGGCATTCGCCCTCTTGCGCTCGCTCGAGGCGCCGGCCGACCGCGACTCGAGCTCCGGCGCGCTCGTCGCAGTCGCCATCGGCCACGATCGCACGACGATCGCCGTCTCGACCGGGCGGCTCTGCGAGTTCACGCGCGTTCTCGACTGGGGTGGTTGGTCGCTGAACATCGCGATCGCTCGCGAGCTCGACAAGGCTCCGAGCGAGGTCGAAGGCATCAAGCGCCAGCTGTCGCTCGGCCACGCCACAGACGTCGAAGGGCTCACGTACGAGCAGGTCGCGAAGGTTCGCGGCGCCGTCCAGCGCGCGCTCGATGCGTTCTCGCGCGAGCTCGTCGCCTCTCTCCACTTCTATCAGGCACAGCCGGGCGCGCTCGGGATCGGCGAGGTCGTCCTGACCGGCGGCACCGCTCACATGGACGGACTTCCCGAGGCGATCGGCGCGCTCGTCGGGGTTCCGATTGGGCTCGGTGACCCGTTCAGGCGCGTCAGAGTCGGACCGAACGTCGCGCAGGGCATCCAGCCTGGATCGGTCGCAATCGCGATCGGCCTCGGGATCGAGGACTGAGGCCCGAATGCGTGCTGTCAACCTGCTTCCCCGCGACGCCGAGCGCACCTCCTCAGGAGCGGGCCGAATCCCCGCGTTCGTCGCGGCCGGTGGCGTCGCGGCTGTGACCGTTGCCGCCGTGATGCTCTCGTTGTCGGCATCCGGGACGGCCGGCGAGCGCAAGGCCGAGCTCGCGGCGCTCGAGCAGGCGATCGCCCTTGTGTCGCCCGGCGGCGGCAGCCCTGTCGTATCGCAGGCCGGCCTAGTCCAGGAGCGCACGGACCGCGTCTCCGCTCTCGCTGCCGCGCTGACCACTCGCGTTCCGTTCGATCGGCTCCTTGTGGAGCTCGCGTTCGTTCTTCCCGAGGACGCCTGGCTGACCGGAATCGTGGCCGCAGTGCCCGTCAGCACCGAGTCGGCGCCGGTTCCGCCCGGTGGGACCCGACCCGTGCAGACCACCACGGCGCAGGGCGTGACGATTCAGGGCGCGACGTATTCGCACGAGTCGGTCGCCCGCGTCCTTGCGCGCCTCTCGGTGATCCCCTCGCTTGAGGACGTCCGGCTCACAGCGAGCGCCCGCGTCGAGCCGCAGGTCGCGAGCGGGAGCGCCGCCGGTACGACGACGACGTCGAAGAAGAAGAAGAAGCAGAAGGTGGTCGTCACGTTCTCGATCGCCGCGACGCTTCGTACCGGGAGCGAGTCGTGAAGGCCCAGCTGCAGGCGCTCTCGCCTCGCGTCCAGATCGCGCTCGTGGCCGGTGCGGTGCTCCTCTACACGCTCGTCGTGTGGTTCCTTGTCGTCTCGCCCAAGCGCGGCGACGCAGCGAAGCTGAGCGCCGAGATCGCGGCCGCCGAGCTCAGACTGGTGCAGGCCCAGGCCACGGCGAATCGGCCGCAGCGCGGAGGAGTCGCCGTCGCAGACGTCTTCCGCCTGGCCAAAGCCATGCCCGCGAGTGCGGATCAGCCCGGGCTCGTTCTCGAGCTCGACCGGCTCGCGCGCTCGAGCGAAGTCACGCTCGGCTCGATCACGCCCAAGGAGCCTGAGGTCGGTGACAGCGGCGCGACAATGATCGAGGTCGCGGTCGTCGTGAGCGGCTCGTATCGGCAGATCACCAAGTTCCTCGCGAGCACCCGGCACCTTGTCACGGTTCGGCGCGGAAAGCTGCGCGCCACCGGGCGCCTGCTCACGGTGCAGAACATCGAGCTCGCGGAGTCCAACTCCGGTGGCGGCTTCCCGCTGCTCGACGGGACGATCACGTTCGCCGCTTACGTCTACGACGGGCCGATCGCGCCGCCGACTCCGCCGCCCGTCACTCCAACGGACGGGTCGACAGGCGCCACCGCCCAGGGAGCGACGCCCTGATGACACCTTCCGAGCGCGCAGCACGCGAACGCAAGCAGAAGATCTTCGTCGTCGTCGGCGGAGTTCTCCTGCTCGGCATGCTCGCTTTCCAGCTCCCCAAGCTGCTCGGCGGCTCTTCGTCTCCCCCGGTCGCCGCTGCTGAGGAGACCACGCTGCCGGGAGGCGCGACGACACCCGCGACGCCTACACCGCGCGCGGTTCGAGTCGCGCTCGTCGACACCGACAAGCGACTGGTGACTCCTGGAAAGCTCTCGTCCTTCTCCGTCTTCTCGGTCAAGGATCCGTTCATCCAGCAGGAGTCGAACGAGCCGGTCGAGCAGTCATCCGGAGGCGGCAGCGGCACCGGCTCCGGGGGGCCCGGCACGACGAAAACGCCACGGAAGGGCTTTACCGTGGGAGGCTCCGGTGCCGCGGTGACGATCATCTCGGTGAATGGCGCCCGCCAGGCGCTCGAGCCAGGCGCGGCGTTCCCCGCGTCCGATCCCGTCTTCGTCCTGGTCGCAGAGCAGCCGGGCATCAAGACTGCTCTGATCGGAATCGCCGGCGGCGACTATGCGAATGGCGCCAAGGCGACGAAGCTGAAGGTCGGCAAGCCGATCACGCTGGTGAACACAACCACCGGCGCTCGCTATCGCGTCGTTCTCATAGCCGTCGGCAACGGTGAAACCGCAAAGTCGGCGAAATCGGAGCAGGCCCCTTGATCTCGCGACTTCGCGGCCAGGAGGGCTTCGCGCTCATCGAGATGCTCATCGCGATCGTCGTCATCAACGTCGGGTTGCTCGCGATCCTCCTCGCGCTCCAGTCGGGCATGATCACGCTCCGGACGTCCGCGGAACGCTCGACGGCGTCTGCTGTGGCGGATCGGCAGATCGAGCGCTACCGTGCGCTCGCGTTCGCGGCGATCTATCTCGACGCGACGTTGGCAGCCCCGGCCGCGACGGACTCGACGTACGAGACCGACACCGCCTACTCCGCGTCCCAGGTGACCCAGACGTGCACTCCGCTTTCCGCCGCGTGCACTCCGTCGCAGACGGTGACCGGTCCCGACGGCCGCTCCTACCGCGTCGACACGTACATCGTCTGGGCGACGCCGGTGGGGGGCGCCGCGGTGAAGCAGGTCACCGTCGTGGTGCGGAAATCGGGGACGACGGCAGTGCTCGCACGCGTTGTCTCGACGGCTGGCGCAGAGTTCTAGACGCTTGACCGGAGTTCACGCGTGCCGGATGGCGGCTGCGCGCGCCAATTTCCGGTCAAGCGCCTGACCGCTTCTCAAGCTCCTCACATGCGCTGCCGATAGCCCGAGAGTATGGCGGCGTTCGCGTACAGCGCTATCAACGCGCTCGGAGCCGAGTCTGCGGGCCAGATCAACGCGCCTAACCTCGGGGCTGCGCGCGAGCTTCTGCGCCAGAAGGGCCTCCGGCCCGTGTCGCTCTCCGAGATCGACGCCTCGGGCTCCGCCGAGAAGAAGCGCAAGAAGGTCAAGCCCCGCTCGCTCCAGGTCTTCTCGCGCCAGTTCGCGACGATGATCGAGGCAGGGCTCTCGGTCGTGCAGTCGCTCGTCATCCTCGAGCAGCAGTCCGACGACAAAGCGCTCGCCGGAGTGATCCGGGAGGTTCGCTCCGACGTCGAGGGCGGGATGCTGCTCTCGCAGGCGCTGGCGCGTCACCCGAAGGTCTTCGATCGTCTGTTCATCTCCATGGTCGAGGCCGGAGAGGCGGCCGGAATCCTCGATGCTGTCCTCGATCGCGTCGCGATCCAGATCGAGAAGGAGCAGAAGATCAAGCGCCGGGTCAAGGGCGCGATGGTCTACCCGATGGTCGTCCTCACCTTCGCCGTCCTCGTGCTCATCGGGATGCTCCTCTTCCTCGTTCCGGTCTTCGAGGGCATCTTCTCCGACCTTGGCGGCGACCTGCCGTTCCTCACGAAGATCGTCGTCACGGCGTCGGACATCGTGCGCGCTTACTGGTTCATCCTCTTCCCGCTCATGGGCGGCTCGATCTACGGCTTCCGTCGCTGGAAGAAGACGCCTGCCGGCAAGCAGGTGTGGGACCGCTTCAAGCTGCGCGCACCGGCCGGCATCGGCAAGG
>JBOHBA010000270.1:0-15134 GCA_050698095.1 Gaiellaceae bacterium | reverse complement strand
GATCATCGACTCACCTCCTTCACGGTTACGGTGCCAGTACCCCGTTCTTGCGCCTTCGAGTCGTAAGGCTTTCGAAGCCGCAGAGGCTTCCCGGAGGCGTGTGTCGGTTGCCAGAGACCGAGCCTCCGGGAAGCCCGTTCGCGGACTAGACGGTGTCGTCCCAGTCGCGATAGCCCATGCCGCCGGGTCCGTAATACGAGCCCAGGGCGCTGCGGTACGACTCGTCGCCCGTGAGCGACTCCTCGAGCTCGGGCGCGTTCTTGATCTCGTCCTTCGTCCGGTTGACGAAGATCACCTCGGCGTCCTCGTCGATCCCGCGAACGACGCCGGCCGGGAGCAGGACCTTCTTGCCGAAGATCCACGGGCCGGTGTCGACGACGAGGTAGCTTCGATCCATGTCGTAAGTGGCTTCGTCGACCTTGCCGATGGATCCGTCGATCGCCTCGACCTTGAAGCCGGTGAGGTCGACGCGGGTGTCCATCGCATTCGAGCCCAAAGCCGACTTCTCGCGGTATGTCCAGACCTCTTGCATCGTGTGCGACCTCCTTCGGGGTCGTCGGGTACACATGGTCCGTACCCTTCGTCCGGACGTCGAAACATCGGGCGAGCTCGCAATACTCCAACCCTCATGAACTGGGAGACGATCGATACCGAGCGGCTGTTCGAGGCGATTCGCGAGCGAGGGCCGACGTCGGACGCTGAGCGGACTGTGTGGGCGTTCGAGCGCGCTCTGGCTGTCGCTCGAATGGACCCGGAGCTCCTTCGTCACCTGCTCGTTGCCTGTGTCAGCCTGGTCGCATACGAACAGGGGCAGCCTCCCCGCGCGGTTCTCGAGCAGCTCTTTCGCCGCACAGTGAGCGACGCCGAGTGGAGAGACGACTTCGAGCCGCTCCTCACTTGAGCTCCAGTGTTTCCGACCTCTGTGAGGCGGGTATCCAAAATGGCATGAGAGACATGCGACCGGAAAAGCTCGACCACGTCGCCCTCTTCGTCTCCGATCCGGAGCGTGTCGCGGCGAAGTTGTGCGCACACCTTCCGTTCGACGTCATCGAGGAGACCGACGAGTTCGTGCTCGTGGGAGGCTCGCCGGAGTTGGGAAAGATCACGCTCTTCGGGGCCCAGGGGCCGCGCCATCCTGGAGCGCTCGTCCGCATCGGCATCGGCGTGCCGACTGCGATCGACGCGACCTGGCTCGATGTCGGTGAAGGGCTGACCTTCGAGCTCCTCCCGGCATCCGCGAAGGTGCACGCTGAGCTGGCGAGCATCGGGCTTCTCGTCCCGAATCCCGTCGCGAGCGCACACGCCTGGCTCGAGTTCGGGTTCGAGCAGGCCGAGCCCGCCGGACCGATCGAGCGCGTCCAGCTCGGCGGAGCGTTAGTCGAGTTTCAGGAGGGCAGTCCGTCGGCCACCGAGCGGCCGCTCCTCAACCACCTTGGGCTCCTCGTCGAGTCGATCGACGACGTCAGGGAAACCGTGGCCGAGCAAGGTTTCCATGTGAACCGAGAGGTCGACGCCGAGAACAGCATGGCCATCTTCGTTCGCGGTCCCGACGACGTGGAGATCGAGTACATCGAGCACAAACCGTCCTTCGCGGTCGCATGAGCACGCCTCCCCGAGAGCCGGATGCCTCCCGGTCAGACGACAACGATGCCGGCCGCACCACCGAGCAGGAAGTTGCCGCCGGCAATGCCGACTGGACGCCCGTCGCGCTGATCACGTCGGTCACAGGGGTCGTCGCCGCGATCTTCGTCGCCGTGCTGGCGCTCGTCACGGCGGCGTACCTGCTTGCATAACACTCGTCGCGCGGTACATAGGAACGTCTCGGCCCACAGAGTCGTCGTTCCGATCTTCGTTGCCCTACTGCCCCTCGTCGCTGCGTACCCGCTCCCATAGCGGGACGCGGGCTCGAGTTTTGTGCAGCAGGGCTGCGGGGTATTACTTCGTCATGTCTTCCGCGCTCCTGTTCGAACGCGACGACGTCAGCGAGGTCGAAGAGTGGGCAGAACGTCTACCGAAGATCCGGGACACCTCGATTCTCTGGATCGACCTCGAGCGTCCGGACAAGAAGGAGATCCGAAGCCTCGTCGAGCAGCTTGATCTCTCCGAGGAGAGCGCGGAGCAACTTGCCGATCGGAAGGAGCGTCAGCCGCGACTTTGCGACCACGGCGCGTACATCCACGTGACCGTGTGCGCGGTGCGCGACACGCAGCGTCGTGAGCTGGAGCGGGTCGAATGCCTCGTCTCGAAGAGATGGGTGGTTACCTTGCACGAGTCGCCGCTCGAGGCCCTCGAGGCCTTGCGCGAGCGTGCGACAGGGTCGGGCAACGTCGGACGACTCGACGGCGGCCTGTTCCTCGCCGACCTTCTGGAATGGGTGCTCGCCGGCTATCTCGACGCGTTCGGAAGGATCGAGGGGGAGCTGGACGACGTGGACACCCGGGTCATGCAGGGCAAGGTGCAGAGCACGGAGGGCGCGCTCGCGGAGCTCGTCGAAGTGCGTCGTGAGATCGGCCGCGTTCGCCGCGCGGTGAGCTCGCACCGCGAGTTGCTGCTCGCGCTGGCCCGGCCCGAGATCCATGCGATCGTGAGCGAAAAGGCCGCCGAGCGCTTCTCGTCGCTCCAGGTGCGGCTTGAGGAGGCGATGCAGGCAGCGCGAGACGGTCGCGAGTCCGTGGTGGGCTCGTTCGACGTCCTGATCGCGAGCATGGGACAGCGGACGAACGAGATCATGAAGGTGCTGACGCTCGCCTCCGTGCTCCTCCTGCCGGGGGCGCTCATCGCCGGGATCCTCGGGATGAACTTCAAGGTCGGACTCTTCGAGCAGGGCGAGCTCTTCTGGGTGACGATCGTCGCGATCGCCGGAATCCTCCTCGCCACGCTCGGAATTGCACGCGCGAAAAGTTGGATCTGAGCGAGATTTCAGCGCGGTACGAGCGTCGATCCGCACGACGGCGACGGGAGGACGCCGTCCGCGTCTACCAACAGGTCGAGAGCCACGTCCTGCTCCCGGTCGTCTACGGACGTGCGGTCGACCTGTCTCCGCTCGGGGTGCTCGTCGCGATCACGATCGGCGCGGAGCTAGCGGGGGTTCTCGGCGCGCTCGCCGCGATTCGGGTGGCGGTTCCGTCGCCGTGATCGCGCGTGAGCTCGTCCGCGGGCGTCGCGAGGCGTCGCTCCATCCGCCGACGGCGGTGGAGGACGGACTCCGTCACACTGAGCCGTAGTGGCGCCAGGAGAGACCTCGGAACAGCCCAGGTACGCTCCGCTCGCGAGATCGTGGCTTGCCGTCTACGGCTTTGCCGTCGCGGTCGGGCTGGGCTCCGTGATTCTTGCGCGGCTCATCGAGTACGAGACGGGCAACGATCCCATCTACGCCGTTCTCGTCGCCGCAGTTGCGATCTCGGTGTGGTACGGAGGCGCGGGCTCGGGCGTGATCGCGCTTGCAATTGGGTGGTCGCTCTCGCCATTCGTTCTCTATCCGGAGCACTCGTTCAGCTTCAGCGACCGCGACGATCTCGATCGCTGGGGTCTGGGACTCGCCGCCGCGCTCGCGGTCGTCTGGGTGAGCATCGTCATGCGTCGTGGGCAGCAGCGCGCAGCGCAGGCCGCGGATACGGCAGAGCGGTCGAGCGAGCAGATGGAGCTGCTTCAAAAGCTCGCGGCGGGCCTGTCGAACGCCGTCTCGTCGACCGGGGTGGCCGACGTGATCGCGAAGCAGGCGACGGTCGTGTTGGGAGCTCAGAGATCTGCTCTCGGCCTCGTGGAAGGGGAAGATCTCGTCATCGTCGATCCGGTGGGCATCGCCGCTCGAGCACACGTGACCGGCGGACGACTGGCGCTCGAGAGGCCGAACCTCTTCACTCGCGCGGTCCTGGAGGGCGCCGTCGTTCGCGTCAACGACAGGGCGACCTTGGCGGCGTTGTTCCCGGACAGCGCCCTGTTGCTCCCGGCGTCGATACAGGCCGCCGTCGCCGTACCGCTGCGCGCGGTGGGCGAGGTGGTCGGCATCGTCGCATTCCTCTACGAGCGGCAGGGCTCGGTTGACGACGAGACGGTGGCGACAGCGCAGACGGTGGCCGGCCTTGCAGAGCAGGCCCTCGAGCGCGCGCGCCTGTACGAGCGGGAGCGCGAGTCACGCCGGGCCCTGGATCGGATCCTGCGCGTCGCGCCGCGTTTCCGAGCCGAGACGGTGGAGGAGGTAACGGCGGCGATCTGTCGTGAGGCGCGAGTGACATTCGGCGCCGACTACGGCGTGCTCTGGCGGCTTCGCGACTCACAGCTCGTTCTGCTGAACAGCGATCCTGGCGAGGAGCTCCCCGGGGGCCTGCGCATGCGCCTCGACGATTTTCCGGGGCTTGCCGAGGCCGTGGCGAATCACGACGTCTCGTTCAGCTCCGATGTTCTGGTCGAAGCTCGAGGGGAGGGGCTCGAGCGGGTTCGGCGGATGGGGATCCGCTCGTCCTTGCGGTCTCCGATCGTGATCGGCGAGGACGCAGAGCTCGTGCTCGCCGTCTCGTGGAAAGCGGTCATCTCCGAGCCGGAGCCCTCCATGGTCGTCTTGATGCGCCGCTTCGCGGATCAGGCCGGTCTCGCTCTCGAGCAGCTCGAGCGGCGGCGGGCGGAGGGCGAGGCAACTCGTCGCGCGGAGGACACCGCACGGTTGCAAGCGGTGACTGCGGCTCTCTCGCTGGCTGCGACGCCGAGCGACGTTGCGGATACCTGCCTCGAGCACGCGCTCTCGCTCGGGGCGGAAGCCGGATTCGTCGTCCTCACGAGCTCGCGAGGTGGAATGTTCGACCTCGTGACGAGCCGCGGGCTCGACGACGACGAGCTCGAGGTGTGGCGTGCCTTCACACCGGATGCCAACGTGCCGTTCACCCGAGCGCTTGCAAGCGGTGAGGCGGTGTGGGCGCTGACTCCGGAGGATGTGAGCGCGTTCACGGATGCTCCCGACGACCGCGATGCGGGCTGGGCCGCACTGCCGCTGGCGAGAGGCCCGGTCATCCACGGAGCGCTCCACCTGACCTTCCGCCGGGCGAGGCTCGTCACCGACGCGCAGCGGTCGTGGCTCGAGTCCGTCATGTTGCAGTGCGCGCTCGCTCTGGAGCGAAGTCGGCTGCTCGAGGAGGAGCAGCTCCGCCGGGCGCGCTCGGAGCGCCTCCAGGGCATGACCGCCGCGCTCTCGAACGCTCTCACCCAGAAGGACGTCGCCGAGGTCGTCGTGGAGACGGTTTGCGAGGAGCTCGCACCCGACGCGGCCTCGGTTTCGTCGGTTGTCCGGGATCGTGCGGCATTGAGAGCGCTTGCCTGGCGCGGGTATCCCGACGAGCTCGGCGACGACGAGATTGCCCTCGAGATGGACACACCCGAGACCCGCGCCGTGCGAGGGCCGGACTGGCACCTCTATACGAGCGAGGATGCGGTGTCCGAGTCGAGGGGCCCCGCGTTCTACGCCGTTGCTCCCCTGGTCGCCGGGCGCGAACGCATCGGCGTCCTCGCGATGTCCTGGAACGAGCGTGTCGCACTCGGTCGAGAGGACAGAACCTTCATCGAGAGCACCGCGGGTCAGGCGGCGCTCGCGCTCGACCGGGCGCGCGCGTTCGATTCTCAGCGCGCGACGGCCGAGACGCTCCAGAGAAGCGTCCTGCCCGCCTCGCTTCCACGGGTCGAGGGCGTGCAGCTCGCGGCTCGCTATCTGCCCGGCACCGAAGGAGTCGCTGTCGGGGGCGACTGGTTCGACGCGCTCGCGCTCCATGACGGACGAGTGGGGCTCATCGTCGGCGACGTCGTGGGAAAGGGCGTCCGCGCTGCGGCGAGCATGGGGCAGCTGCGCAACGCGTTGCGAGCATTGTCGGTCGAGCGACTCAAGCCGTCGTCGGCGCTCGCCCGTCTCGACCGTCTCGGCGACGAGACGCTCGAATCGGCGTTCGCGACCGTCGTCTACGCCGTGGTCGATCCCCGTAAGGGTGTCTTTCGGTTCTCGTCTGCCGGCCATCTCCCGCCGGTCGTCGCCTACTGCGACGGCCGCGTCGAGCTGCTCGAGGATGGCCGGGGCCTTCCGCTGGGAACGGGAATGCGTCCGCAGTATCGGCAGGCGGTCGCCGAGCTACCGGCGGGGAGCGTTCTCGTCCTCTACTCGGACGGCCTGGTGGAGCGGCGCGGCGATTCCATAGACGTTGGGCTCCAGAGGCTCGTGGCCGCTGTCCGCGAAGCGTCGAAGGAGCCCGAGCGCCTTCTCGAGCACATCCTCGAGCGCATGGTCGGCGACGCGCCGCGTGCGGACGACATCGCGCTCCTCGCAGCCCGTCTCCTCCCGGTCGCGCCGCAGCCGCTCGAGCTTCGGCTACCGACTTCGCTCGACGCGCTCTCCAGCGTTCGGGATGCCCTTCGCGCGTGGACCGAGGGCGTGCCGCTCGGTCGTTCCGAGTCCGAGGGGTTGGTGCTCGCCGCGTGGGAGGCGGCGGCAAACGCCATCGAGCACGCCGTGAGTCCGGTGAGTGGCACCGTGGTCGTCCGCGCGACGCTCGACAGCTCGAGGATTCGGGTCACTGTGGAAGACGACGGGCGCTGGGTCTCGCCGACCGACAGGCCGGGCCGCGGGCTAGGGCTCCAGTTGATGCGCGCCCTGACGTCGTCGGTCGAGATTGTCCCCGGCAGCGACGAGAGAGGCACGCGCGTGACCATCGAGTACGACGTGGCCGACGCGGCGGCCGGTGCTTCGCTCAGGACAGCAACACGACCAGCAAGACGATCACGATCAACGCGAGAACGCCGCCGCTGATGTACATCCGTCGCTCCTTTCGTCGCTTCTTGCTCGAGTGGTTCCCGATCGGCGGCTGACCGAAACGCGCATCCAAAGAGGTTTGCCGGACGCGGAGCCTCGGGTAACAGGAACTCGAGCCAGCAACGGCCCGAAAGGAGTCGGCCATGCCGCCGCGAGGAGTGAAGAAAGGCTCGAAACGAGCACGCCAGTACGAGCACATCAAGGATTCGCTGGAGGAGCGTGGATCGTCGACGGACGAGGCCGAGGAGATCGCCGCCCGCACCGTTAACAAGGAGCGAGCCCGAAGCGGAGAGGCGGAGACGTCGTCGCGTCTGTCCAGGGAAGACATCTCGTCCGGTCGCCGCGGAGGAATCCGTAGCCATCGCAAGTCGCCCCGAGGCAGAACGCGGGACCAGCTCTACGAGGAAGCGAAGGAGCGGAACATCCGCGGGCGCTCGAAGATGACGAAGGCAGAGTTGGAACGGGCTCTCGGCGTTCGCCGATGACGAGACCTCGTCGGGTTTCTCGAGACGGGTCAACGGCGAAGGCTCCCGACCGCGAGCTGGTTTCGGCCGGGCTCGACGTGGGTACATCGTTGGTGTGATCGAGGTCCACGCCGGCATGACGAGCTTGCCGAACGCTCCGGTGCTGATTCGGTGCCAGGGTCGCGGAGAAGGCGACGCCGCGGCGGTTTCCCGGACTATCGATCTCGCTATCGAGATGGGAAACACGAGCCTCGTGGTGGATCTCGGCGACGGGAATGGCGCGGGCGCTGCCTTTCTCGAAGCCCTGCTCCGGGCGGGACGGCTCATTCGGGAGCGAGGCGGCCGGCTCGCAGTCGCGTGCGACGATCCTGGGCTCCGCCGGCTCCTCGACCGGACGCTCCTGAGCCAGGCGTTCGCCGTATGCGAGACACGTGAGGAAGCGCTGTCTTCGGGGAAGCGCTGACGCGAGAGCGCGCGAGACCGTACTCTCCTGTCGCGCGAGCGGGATGGACCTGTGAGCCCCATCGCCTTCTGACGCAATGAGTCAGGTCATGGACCGGAACGTCGACGAGCTCCTCATCATCTATCGCCGCGAGGGCGACCCCGTCGCACGCGAGGAGGCTCTCGTCCAGCTCATGCCGCTGGTCCGCGCCCTCGCCGCGCGCTATGCGGGCCGCGGCGAGCCTCTCGAAGATCTCGTCCAGGTCGGCTCGGTGGGGTTGATCAAGGCAGTGGATCGCTTCGACATCGATCGCGGTGTCGACTTTTCGAGCTACGCCGTCCCGACCATCGTGGGCGAGATCAAGCGGCACTTCCGCGACAAGTCGTGGGCAGTGCACGTCCCGCGCAGGTTGAAAGAGCTCGGCGTCCGGCTGTCCCGCATTCTCGACGAGCTCACAGCCGAGCTCGGTCGTTCGCCCACCGTCGCCGAGTTGGCCGAGGCCGCAGGGGTCGACGAGGAAGACGTGATCGACGCACTCGACGCCACGAGTGCGTACAGCACGCGCTCGCTCGACGCGACATTCGAGCAAGACGGGGACGACAGCCTGTCCGAGAAGCTGGGCGCCGACGAGGCCGGTTACGAGGAAGTCGAGGAAGGATCGCTCGTCGGCTCCGGGCTCGCTGCTCTCGACGAGCGCGAACGGCTCATCGTGGAGCTGCGATTCTTCCGCGAGATGACGCAGTCCCAGATAGCCGCCGAGGTCGGCATCTCGCAGATGCACGTCTCGCGCCTGCTCCGCCGCGCCCTCGCGAAGATGCGCGGGAGGCTCGAGGAGGTGTCCGAAAATGAATGACGGCGCCGTCCGGCTGACGTTCCCGGCAAAGGCGGAGTACCTCGTCCTCGCCCGCCTCGCGTTGTCCGGCGTCGCCCGGGAGCTGCCCATCGGAGACGAGCTGCTCGCCGATCTCAAGCTCGCGGTCACCGAGGCTTGCGGAAACTCCGTGCGCCACGCCTACGGTGACGGCGACGGAGCGGTCACCGTCGTGTTCCTCGTGAGCGACGACAGACTCGACATGATCGTCGAGGACCAGGGCGTCGGCCCGGAAACCCTCGAGTCGGAGCCGGCGCCCGAGCCGCTGTCGGCCCCGCTCGAGGGCGGGATGGGCATGCCCATCATTCGCGCGATCGTCGACGAGCTCGACGTGGGGCGTGGCGCCGGTGGGCAGGGGACTGTGGTCCGAATGACGAAGCACCTCCCGAGGGTCGCGCAGGCGCCCTCGACCTAAACATCGAGCTCCGCGAGCGCATCGGGTCGCGTCGCGGAGACGGGAAGAGCTCGGTCGAGGGTCGTGAGCTCGAAGATGCGCCGCGCGGAGCCGGTCGGGAGGACGATTCGCACCAGGCTGCCGTCCGCGTCCAGCGTGCGAACGCCACGGACGAGGACTCCGAGCGCCGTCGAGTCGAGGAACGACACGGCGCCGAGGTCGGCCAGGACGCGTGGCTCACCCGAGAGAGCCTCGAGAGTTGCCGCCAGATCCGGCGCCGCGTACGCGTCGAGCTCACCGGTCGCACGCACGACGGCCACCGAGCTTTCCCGTTCGACGTGAACTCCGTGCATTCGTTCCGCGAGAGGAAAGCACGAACGGGACCGAGACGTGCCGATCGGCCCCGTTCCCTCGTGTCAGGCGAGCCGCCGTCCGCGAAGCGCGTTCCAGGCGATCAGGATGACCATCGCTCCGACGATCGCGGCGACCCAGGTACTGAGGTCGAAGAACTCGTCGATCGGATCGCCGAGGCCGAACGCGGTTGCGAGGAAGCCTCCCAGCAGCGCGCCGCCGACACCGAGGACGATCGTGACGATGATGCCGACGCTCTCGCTCCCGGGAACGAGCCGCTTGGCGATCACGCCGGCGAGGAGCCCCAGGACGACCCAGCCGATGATGCTCACGTACGGTCTTCCTTCACGATCGTCGTCTGCGGGCTGCTTCCGCCGCCAGTCTCACGACCTCCGAAACCGCCCCAACTCGACCAGAAGACGAGCGAAACCAGGAGGCCGATGGACCCCACGACGACGAGAATGACTCCCGCGACCTGAACGTCGATGCCGGAGGCTTCGGCGCTGACGGCCCACGCCAGTACGGCGCCGATCGCGATGAGGACGATGCTGAGGCTGATTCCCATGTTCATGCTCCTTTGTACGTTTCGACCGGCGCCATTCGCCGGTGCGTTCGCGTAGTCAGTACCCGCCCCGCGGGGTCGAGAAACCTCGGGCTACTCCGGGTCGAGGGCGGGCCTAGGTCGACGACAGCTCGTCTGTGGAAGCGACGATCCGCGCGGCCTGGGCGAGGCCGACGATTGCCATCACCCTCGCGATCGACGCGGTCGGATCCACCACGAGCGCGAGCTTTCCGTGCTCCTGGCGACGGGCCAGCTTGAAGAGCAAGTGCAAGGCGGCGCTGTCGACGAACACGACACGATTCAGATCGAGCACGAGTTGCGCTTCGGGCGGAGCGATCGCAGTAAGACGCTCTTCGAGCTCGCCGACGTTCGTCAGGTCGAC
This sequence comes from Gaiellaceae bacterium, assembly GCA_050698095.1. Classification (GTDB taxonomy): domain Bacteria; phylum Actinomycetota; class Thermoleophilia; order Gaiellales; family Gaiellaceae; genus GMQP-bins7. The sequence continues at coordinate 4,884 of JBOHBA010000270.1, read as the reverse complement.
TTCGCCGGCCAGTCGAACTTGGACCGTCTCCCCCTCGCCGTCGAGTTGCTCGAACTCGTAGGACGACATCGGAGCGAGGATACGCCGTCTCGCCGCCGGGCAATGCCGACTCGTGATGGTTTACAGGCCGAGCGATCCGGGGTATGAACCCCGAACGAGATGATCGACGTGTCGACCACCCCGTCGGCTCACACGGACTTCCGGATCGACGAGGAGCATCCTCGTCCCGGATCGGCTGTGCTCGCTCTCCATGGCGATGCCGATCTTCACGCCGCCGATGAGCTGCGCGCGCGCCTCGGCGCGGCCATCGAGGCGGGCGCGGAACTGCTCGTCGTCGACCTCTCAGAGGTCACGTTCGTCGACTCGATGACGCTCGGCGCCCTGTTGGAGGCGGCCAAGCGTCTTCGCGCCCGGGGCCACGAGCTTCGGATCGCAGCACCTCGACCCGAAGTGCGCAGGATCTTCGAGCTAACGCTCCTCGACCGTGTCTTCCCGCTCGACGCGACGCGCTCCGAGGCGCTCGCCGCGCCAGCGGAGGACGCACGTGCTTAGAGCGCCTCGTCGACTGTCGAGTGCACGGGAAGAACGCTGTCGGCCCCGGTGATCTCGAGGACGCGGAGGATCCCTGTGTCCGGGGCCACCAGCGCCAGAGGCGTTCCGGCGATCTCCGCGTCTCGCGCGATGGTCATGAGCGATCGCACGGCCGCCGAGTCCAGAAACGTGCATTGCGTGAGATCGACGACGAGGCGGGAGGCGGAGTCGAGCGACGCGATGCGATTCTCCAGCGCTGGGGCTGTCGCCATGTCGAGGTCGCCGACGACGCGAACCACGTATGCGTTGTCAGGCACAGACACGAGCTCGACGCTAAAATCATCGGCGCTGCTCACCCTGGACGAGTCTAGGCGATCGCGCTCTGTGGCCCGAGAACATGGCTGACCGAGTCGACACCCGCTTGACCGATGACATCGTGCTGACGATCCCGTCCGCGCGGCGGTTTCGTGGGGCGGCAACCTTGGTGCTCGGCGGCGTCGGCAGCCGCCTGAATCTCCCGTTCGAGCGCATGGACGACCTTCAGCTCGCGCTGCTGAGCATCCTCGACGCGGCGGGCGGAAACGAGGTCTCCATCGAGGTGGAAGCCGGGGATCGTCGCGTCGCCGTATCGGTGGGGCCCCTCGCCGAAGGGAGTGGAGACGACGCGGGCCTCGTCCGCGTTCTCTCCAAGCTCGTCGACGGCGTCGAGCTGGGGCGCCGCGATTCGGGCGCGGAATGGGTCACGCTCACGCTGGCCCGGGACGCATCCGCCAGCGCCTGAGAGAGGCGTGAGGACGCGGAGGAGTGGAGCCATGTGCTCCACTCGAGGGCGGAGCCGTCTGGCCGCCGGTTAGCTGGGTTTCGCGGAGATGCTCTCGACCATCCGACCGGTCGACTCGGGATGAGCCTCCCTCGCCACGTCAGCCTGCGCGAGAATGCCGACCAGCCGGCCATCGGACACGACCGGAAGCCGGCGCACCTGCTGCAGTGCCATCCGCTCGAGCGCCTGGTCGAGCGGCTCCTGCGGTGTCGCGACGACCGGATCCTCGCTGCACACCTCCGAGACGACGACCTTGTGCGGGTCGCGATCCTTTGCGAGGACGTGGAGTACGAGATCGCGGTCGGTCACCATCCCGCACAGCTCGTCGCCTTCGACGACCGGCAGCGAGCCGACGTTCTCCGACGACATGACTCTCGCCGCCTCGACGACCGTGGCATCGGCTCCGATCGCGCTCGGACTCGCCGTCATGGCGTCCCTGACTGTCGCGTTGTCGTTCATTCGGGTCCTCCTCGTAGACGTAGATGCGAACATTCCCTCGCTTCGCGGATCCGAAACGCGCAGCCGCCGCCGGTTTCGAGATGGGCCCGGCCGGGCATCAGTGAAGCATGAGCTCGCGCCGAGAGACGCAGCCTGTCGCGGAAACGCCCCCTCTGACGCTCGTCTTTGTAGGGCGGCGGCAAAGCGGCGTGTCGCGGCGGATGGAGAGCGTCGTCGCCTGGATAGAGGTCACGCAGAAGAAGCGCCTCCGCGTTGTTCAGGTCGACGCCGATCGCAATCCCTTGCTCGTGGAGCAGCTGGCCGTCGGCGAGGTGCCTACGCTCCTCCTGTTTGACGACCGGCGCGTCGTGGGCCGGCTCGAAGGGCGCGCGACCGGCCGCCAGATCGACGAGCTCATCAGCCGGCACGTCGCTGCGTGAGGAACAGCTCTGCGAACGGCAATCCCCGCGTGCTGATCCGTCGGCGAGGCTGAGGACTCTGCCGCCGCGCGGCGTATTCTCTCCGCGTGGCTGCGGTCGATCAGACTCAGGCGCTCTGGCAGGAGTTCCGCAAGTCCGGAGACCAAGCGCTCCGCGATCGGCTTATCCTGACCTACGCGCCGCTCGTGAAATTCGTGGCCGGCCGCGTTGGAGCGAGCCTGCCCTCACACGTCGACGAGCAGGATCTCGTCTCGTACGGCCTGCTCGGCCTGATCGGCGCGATCGAGCGCTTCGATCCGAGCCGCGAGATCAAGTTCGAGACGTTCGCCATGGCGCGCATCCGCGGCGCCATCATCGACGAGCTGCGCTCGCTCGACTGGGTGCCGCGCTCGGTGCGTACGCGCGCGCGCCAGATCGAACGCGCGATCGCCGCCCTCGAGAAGGAGCTCATGCGCGCGCCGACCGACGAGGAGATCGCGAAGAAGCTCGGCGTGACCGGCGACGAGCTCGAGGAGAGCCTGCACGAGATCTCGCGCTCGTCCGTGGCCGCGCTCGACGAGCTGTGGTCGCCGTCGGGCAGCGGCGACCAGATTGCGCTCATCGACACGATCGAGGACCACTCCGGGCCGAACCCGGAGCTCTCGCTCGAGCTGACCGAGGTGAGGGAGGCGCTCGCCGAGGCGATCTCGGAGCTCCCCGAGCGCGAGAAGCTCGTCGTCACGCTCTACTACTACGAGGAGCTGACGCTGCGCGAGATCGGGGAGGTGCTCGGCGTCACGGAGTCGCGCGTCTCCCAGCTGCACACGAAAGCGATCCTGCGCCTGAAAGCGCATCTGTCAGGCGCGGCCCCAAGAGAGTCTGCCGAGACGTAGTGCTAGCTCCGTGGGCTTCGAGAGGTTAGCGACCCGTCCAGTAGCTCACTGCCTTCTCCCACGCTTGCTCTCCCACAAGCCGGCCGCTCGCCCGGCCCTCGAGGTCGCCTTGCTCGAAGTGGATCCCACCAAAGCGGCGGGAGATGCCTGCCTCGTCGGCCGCATCGGAGAACGTCGCCCAGGACAGCGTCACGTCTTCTGCCGGGACCGCGCCGGGCTCCGTCCTCGAGCTCCCAGCCGGGAAGGTGGCCGAACCCCCAAAGCGGTCCGTGTGCGTGAACCGCTTGAGGATCTCGGCTCCCGCGGCGCTGAACGTGCTGTGGCCCGAGGTGTACTCGGCGAACGGCGGCGTCACGAACCACGTCGGCTGATACGGGAGCCATGCGTCGCCCATGATCGTCCTGGTCCCCTGGTACGGGCCGCCCCACGCCTGGACGAGCTTGCCGGAGAAGAGGTAGCGGATCGCCGTCACCGGCCGCACATAGTCCCAGTGCCGCTTCATGTCCCAGCAGCAGATGCCGGCGTCCATGATCGCGTTCGTGAGCGCGAAGAACAGCTTCACGTCGGCGTCGGTTCCGTGCTCGCCGTGGTGGTGGTCCCTCCGCGAGACGAACTGCGCGAACAGGTCCCAGTGGCCGGGCGGCAGCTCCGAGCGGGGGCCGTCCGCCCAGTACTCGGCGATCATCTTCTCCCTGTCGGTGAGCGCCGCGCTCAGCTCGAGCAGTTCGGCCGCCTGCTGCACGAACTCGCGCGACCCGTACTCCACCGGCGGCCCGCTACGGAACTGCGAGCCCGACGTGAGCGCGAACGGCGTCACGTTCTGCCACTGCGGCCCGATGAACGACGGCGTCACGAGGGCGCCGTTCAAGTTGATCCAGCGCAGCGGCTGCCAGCGGTTCGGATCGTTGACCGTGCTCAGTACGAGCGGAAAGCGCGTGTCCATCGGCGGGTTGGCCGGCACGTAGCCCGTGTAGTCGGAGTAGGAAACGCCGGGCGTCCCACCCAGGGTATCGCCAAGCTGGTTCGACGCGTCCCCGTGCCGGAAGTCCAGGAGCGCCCTCGCCGTCACATTGCCGATTCCCGTCGGCGTCGTCGTGTCGCTTGAGTGGTCGTTCGGGTCGTAGCCCAGACTCGCCATTAGCGGGTCGAACACCGACGCTTTGCTCGCCAGGAACAGGTCGACCGCCGCGCGGTAGGCGGCGAAGCTGATCGCCGTCTCCTTGTTCGCGAGCGAGCGCTCGGGTGCGGGCCGGCGGAGCGAGCCACCCAGCCGCGTCCCGACCGCGTGCGCGTCGTACGCGGCCCATGCGTCGAAGATGGACGTGTGCACGATCGCGAGCGCCCGGGAGACCATCGGCGGCCCGAGCGCCGACTGGCGCACTCCCTCGAGCGCCGCCTCGTTCCACCTGAGGACGACGTTGTCGGCTGCTGCCGCCGCGGAGAGCGTCGGACGACCCGATGCCGCGCGAGCCGTGCCGGCCAACGACGGAGCGACAAGCAACACGCCGCCCACGCCGGCCGCGCGGACGAACTGCCGCCGCGACATGAGGCCGCTCCGGCTACTCCGAGTCGATTCCTCGCTCAACGCTTCACCTGCTGCTCGCTTCTATCCGCTGGAGGGTGGTCCTGCGAACCCGTGCCTTGCGACCTCACTCTTAGGGCTCGGGGATGAAGAAGGCCAGCCACCAGTTCGCCGGGCCTCCGAGCGGCTTCGAGATCTGGTCGGGCAGGACGTCCGGCTGGAGCGCGCCGTGAGGCGCCACCGCGAGGTGCACCTCGGCGG
>JBOHBA010000269.1:0-9714 GCA_050698095.1 Gaiellaceae bacterium | reverse complement strand
GTCGCCGGCCGTTCCGCCGCGCGAGCGCAGGAGCTCGATCGCGACACCGCCCAGGATGGCGGCGACGAGCGCGGTCAGCACGGGCGCGACGTCGAGCAGGATTCCCGCCGCGACCCCGGCGAACGCTACGTGGCCGATCCCGTCTCCGGTGAGGGACTGTCGCCGCTGGACGAGGAAGAACCCGACTGCGGGCGCGAAGACTCCGACGACGGCGCCCGCACCGAGCGCGAGCCGCATGAACTCGAGCTCAAGCATGGACGTGCGAGGGGTCGTGCCAGACGCCCGGGAGCGAACTCGGAGACCCGTCGAAGACGATCGAGCGGCGAACGAGGACGACCCGCTGCACGAAGCTCTCCACGGCGCCGAACTCGTGCGAGACGTACACGATGGTCACCCCGAGGTCGGAGTGCAGCCTGTCGAGAAGCGCCGCGAGCGACTCCTGCGACTCCACGTCGACTCCGGTCGTGGGCTCGTCGAGGACGAGAAGCGAAGGCTCGCCGGCGAGCGCCTTCGCGATAAATGCCCGTTGCTGCATCCCGCCCGAGAGCGTCCGCACGGGCGAGTCCGCGTGATCCGCGAGCCCGACACGGGCAATCGCGTCCGCCGCAAGCTCGCGATCACGTCGGCGTAGAGGCCCGATCAGCCCGCCGGCTGCCAGCCGCCCGGCGGAGACGACTTCGCGCACCGTTGCCGGCGCCTCGCCGCCGAGCGCGGACCGCTGCGCCAGGTAGCCGAGCGTCCGCCGCCGCGAGAACCGATGCGCCGGCTCACCGAAGAGCAGCGCCTTTCCCTCCGACGGGCGCTCGAGCCCGAGCAGGATCCGGATGAGCGTCGTCTTGCCTCCGCCGTTGGGGCCGGCGACGGCCACGAACTCGCCCTCACCGAGCTTCAGGTCGACGCCCTCGAGCACGCGCTGACCCGGTCGATAGCCGAAAGAGACACCCTCGAGCTCGACGGCTAGCGGCATGCGAGCGCCTCTTGCAGCACCGCGAGATTCGCGCGCATGACCGAGAGGTAGTCCTCGCCTGCGTCCAGCCGCTCCTGGCTCAACCCCTCGACCGGGTCGAGCACCGCGACCTCGATGCCGGCCTCGCGGGCGACGGTCTCGGCAAGCCGGTCGGAGACGAGCGGCTCGCTGAAGACCGTCGTGGCGCCGGAGCGGCGGACCTCGGCGACGAGCCGCTCGAGGTCCTTCGGGCTCGGCTCGGCCTCGGGAGAGCGCCCGGTGAGCCACAACTCCGTCAGGTCGTAACGCTCGGCGAGCGGGCCGAAGGCCGCGTGGCTCGTGACGAGCGTGCGGCGCTCGCAGCGCGCGAGCCCGCGCCCGTACTCCCCGTGGAGCTCCCGCACCTTCTCCGCGATCTCGCGCGCCGAGCCCGGCACACCGATCGCAGCGCCGAGCGTCTCCACCACCTCGGCAAATCGAAGAGGGTCGAGCCAGACGTGCGGATCCGACTCGTCACGGCCGAGGACGTCCAACGAGGCGCCCTCCCGACCTTCGACCGCATCCTCGACGGCCGGCTGGAAGCCGGCGCCCACGTACAGCACGAGTGTCGCGTCACGCACCGCCTCCACGTCCCGCGGAGACAGCTCGACGTCATGCGGCTCTGCGCCGGGTCGCGTCAGGTTGACGACGCGAAGGTCAACGTCGCTAGCGATCTCCTCGGCCGCCCACACGAGTGGATAGACGGAGGCGACGATGACCGGTGACGCCCGATCGTCCGGCACGTCAGACCCACCGCAGCCGGCCAGCCACACCGTCGCACCAAGAAGCGCCAGCGTGCGCACGGCACGCACGGTAGCACGTCTATGAGAACGGGTATCATTATCGTCGATGTCGAACACAGCGTGGAGCGAGGTCGCCCTGCTGCGCTTTCGCGAGTCGAGCGGGCGCAGTGGAGGCGCACGCCGCGCCGTGGTCGAGCTCCTCGGCCGGCAGGGATGCTGCCTCTCCGCCCAGGAGGTACATGACCGCCTGCGCGCCGACGGTTCCCGTGTCGGGATCGCGAGCGTGTACCGCGCGCTCGAAGGGCTCGACGGCCTCGGTCTCGTCCAGCGGGTCGACCTCGGCGACGGCGTCTCACGCTTCGAGCCGGCGCTCCCCGGCGGGGATCATCACCACCACCTCGTATGCGGCGACTGCGGCAAGGTCGAGCCGTTCGAGGATCTCACGCTCGAAGCGGCCATCGACCGAATCGCCGACGGCCGCGGGTACACCGTCGCAGCGCACGACGTGGTGCTCCGTGGAGCGTGTGAGGACTGTCGCCCGGGCCGATCGGACCCCAGCTGACATGGTTCAGCCCGGCCTGCGCGCGAACGCGCCCCAGTTCACGCTCCTCGTCGCGCTCAACGCGCGAGATCCGGACACGTAGCCGCGCCCGCTCGGCCGCCGTAGAGTCCGGCCATGACGGTCGTGCTCACCGGGAGGGACCTCACCGTCGAGCAGCTTCTGCGCGTCGCGCGTGATGGCGAGGAGGTCGAGGTCTCCGCAGACGCCGTGGAGCTCATGCGCACGGCCCGGGATGTCGTCGATGAAGCCGTGGCGTCGGGCGCCTCCGTGTACGGGGTGACGACCGGCGTCGGCATGCGTCGCGATGCGCGCGTGGAGCGCGGCGAGATCGCGGAGTTCAACCGCATCGCAATCTCAGGGCATCGCGTCGGGCTGGGGGACCCGGCGAGCGTCGAGGTCGTGCGAGCCGCGCTCGCGCGCCTCGCGAACGGGCTCGTCGCAGGATTCCAGGGCGTCCGCCCGGAGCTGGCCCAGCTCGTCGTCGACGCGCTGAACGGGCGGAACGAGCCGACCGTGCCGTCACTCGGGACGCTCGGTCAAGCCGATCTCGCGCAGAACGCGGACCTCGCCTTCGGCGTCCTCGGGGACTTCGAGCTGGCGGCCGGAGAGGCGGGCGCGTTGCTCGTGACGAACGCGTTCTCGACCGCGCAGGCAGCGCTCGCTGTCGCCGACTCCCATGCGCTGCTCGACGTGTTCGACGCGGCCGGCGCGCTGGACTTCGAGGCCTTCCGAGCCAACATCGGAGCGCTCGACGAAGCCGTCGCCGACTCACGCCCCTACCAGGGAGTGCGACAGACGGTCGCGACGCTCCGCCGGCTGCTGGACGGAAGCGCGCTCTGGGAGCCCGAAGCCCCACGCTTTCTCCAGGACCCGCTGACGTTCCGCTGCCTCCCGCAGATTCACGGCGCCGCCCGCGACGCCATGAGGTTCGTCGACGAGCAGCTCGCGACCGAGCTCAACGCCCACCAGGGAAACCCGCTCGTCGTGCCGGCGGCGGGAAAGATCGTCTCGGTCGGCAACTTCGACTCGCTGCCGCTGGCCATGGCGCTCGACTTCGTCCGGATTGCCCTCGCGCCCGTCGTCACGTCCGCGGTCGAGCGGACGCTGAAGCTGCTCAGCCCGCGCTTCAGCGGGCTCACGGAGGGGCTCGTGGCGCGCGAGGGAAGCTGGGAGGACGGCCTCTCGGAGCTCGGCGTCGCCGCGCAGGCGATCGCGGCCGAAGCGCGCCTGCTCGCGCAGCCCGTCTCGTTCGAGCTTGCCTCGACGATGCAGGAGTCGGGAGTGGAGGACCGCACGGCTCTCACGTCGCTCGGCGCCCGTCGGCTCGACGAGATGTGCGGGCTGGCCGCGCGCGTCATCGCGATCGAGCTCGCAGTCGCTGCGCAGGCTGTCGACCTGCGAGGGGAGCCGCGGCTCGGAGCAGGCGCCCGGGCTACGTACGACGTCGTCCGCAGTCGCATCCCGTTCCTCGGCCCCGGCGACACGCTCCCGCTCCCGCTCGAGGAGCTCTCCGCGACAGTCCGATCCGGGCTCGAGCTCGGCACATAGCCCGGTGGCAGCGTTCGACATCCACCAGCATCTCTGGCCCGAGCGGTTCATCGGCGTCCTTCGCGGGCGGTCGACTCCGCCGCTCCTCTCCGGCGACGAGCTGGTGACGCGCGAGGGTCGCTTCGTCGTCGATCTCGCTGCGCACGACCCGGAGGCTCGCATTCGCAGGCTCGACCGCGACGGCATCGACACCGCGGTGCTCTCCCTCCAGCCGAGCCTCGGAATCGACGCGCTCGGCGCCGAGGAGGGAGACGAGCTGCGTGAGCTGTGGGCCGAAGAGCTGCACGAGGTCGTGAAGGCGAGCGGCGGGCGCTTCCTCGCCTTCGCCCCGCTGCGCCCTCGGGACGGCTTCGTGGGAGTGAGCCTCGGCGCGGCGTCACTCTCGGACCTGGGTCGCACGGGCCTGATCCTTGACAGTGCCGCCGAGAGCCGATCGCTCGTCTTCGTCCACCCCGAGGGTGGACGTCCACAAGGACAGGGCCGACCGAGCTGGTGGGAGTGGGCGGTCGGCTACCCGAATCAGATGCAGGCCGCGTACCTCGCGTGGCTCCACTCCGGGCGGAGCCGCTGGCCCGCGCTGCGTGTCGTCTTCGCAATCCTGGCGGGCGGCGCTCCTTTCCACCTCGAGCGCCTCGCTCACCGCGGTGTCGACGTGCGCTCCTCGCTCGATCCGAACACGTTCTTCGACGTCGCGACCTACGGCCGGAGGTCGATGGAGCTGCTCATCGAGACATTCGGTGTTCACCGCCTCGTCTACGGAAGCGACACGCCGGTCGTCGACTCGGGGCCGACACTGGACGCCGTCCGCGGCTTCGGCGATTCTGTGGCGTACGTACTCCAAGTCGAGACACCATCCGAGTTGCTGAAATGACCGAGCTCGCCGCGTGGCTCGCGGACCGGCTGACGCCGGATCGGGATCTCGATCGCCCCCAGCTCGCGCGGCTCTGCGTTGAGATCGGGGATACACAGGAGTTGTGGCGGCCATTCGCCCGCCACGACCACGAGACACGCTTCTACCAGCAGCTGTATCGCGACCCGAACCTCGACGTCTGGCTGCTGTGCTGGGTGGGAGGGCAGAACACGGGCTATCACGACCACGACCGTTCGAGCGGCGCGGTGTACGTCTGCGACGGAGAGCTGTGCGAGGACTACTTCCAGCGGGCGGACGACGGCTGGATCCGCGAGCGAACGAACGTCCATCCCGCCGGCGGGCACTTCCACTTCGACGCCTCGGACATCCATGGCGTCCGCCATCCGGGCGGGCAGGGCCTCTCGACGTCGATCCACGTCTACTCGCCCGCCCTCTGGAGGATGGGGCACTACGAGCCCGACGAGCGGGGGATGCTCCGGCGCGTGTCGATCACCTACGCGGACGAGCTTCTCGGCGCCGCCTGACCCACCGCCGGCGCCGCGCTCGGCTGCGCATACAGTTCAGGCTCGAACCTGAGCAGACGCCGGACGAACGCGAGGAGCAGACGATGACCACGATGACCGATCTCGAGGCCCCGGAGGCGCGCGACGTCCGCAGCCTCGCCGCCGAGCTCGACATCCGCACACGCGCCTGGATCGACGGGAAGCACGTCGACGCCGCGAGTGGAGAGACGTTTCCCCGTATCAACCCCGCGACCGGAGCGGAGATCGCGCAGGTCGCCGCGTGCGACGCCGCGGATGTGGACGCGGCCGTACGCGGCGCGCGCGCGGCGTTCGAGTCCGGCGTGTGGGCGCATGCCGCGCCGCGCAAGCGGAAGAAGGTGCTGATGCGGTTCGCCGAGCTCGTCGAGGAGCACGCCGACGAGCTCGCGCTGCTCGAGACGCTCGACATGGGCAAGCCCATTCGCGACTCGCGGAAGGTCGACGTGCCGCTCGCGGCGCAGTGCATCTCGTACTACGGCGAGGCCGTGGACAAGGTGTACGACGAGGTCGCACCGACAGACCGCGACTCGGTCGTGATGATCGTCCGCGAGCCGCTCGGAGTCATCGGCGCAGTCGTGCCCTGGAACTTCCCGCTGCTCATGGCCTCGTGGAAGCTCGGTCCTGCCCTGGCAACCGGGAACTCGGTCGTCCTCAAGCCGGCAGAGCAGTCGCCGCTCACGGCGCTTCGGCTGGGCGAGCTGGCGGCCGAGGCCGGACTGCCGGACGGCGTGCTGCAGATCGTGCCCGGTTTCGGCGAGACGGCCGGACAGGCGATCGGGCGTCACTCCGACGTCGACATGATCACGTTCACCGGCTCGACCGAGGTCGGCAAGCGCTTCCTCCGCTACAGCGGCGAGTCGAACATGAAGCGCGTCGCGCTCGAGTGCGGAGGCAAGTCACCGCACGTCGTGCTGCCGGACGCGGACCTCGATGCCGCCGCCATGGGGATCGCCTGGGGCGTCTTCTACAACCAGGGCGAGGTCTGCAACGCCGGCTCGCGCCTGCTCGCGCACGAGGACGTGAAGGACGCGCTGCTCGAGCGCGTGGTCGCGGTGTCGGAGCGAATCCAGCCCGGCGACCCGCTCGATCCGAAGACGCGCATGGGCGCGATCGTCGACCAGACACAGCTCGACCGCGTGCTCGGATACATCGAGTCCGGTCAGCGCGAGGGCGCCGAGCTGCACCTGGGCGGAAGCCGCGTGCTCGAAGAGACGGGCGGCCTGTTCGTCGAGCCGACGATCTTCGACGCGGTCTCGAACGACATGACCATCGCCCGCGAGGAAATCTTCGGGCCGGTCCTCTCCACGATCGGGTTCGACCAGGACGAGGACGCGCTCCGGATCGCGAACGACACCGTCTACGGGCTCGCGGCCGCCGTCTGGACGCGGGACGTCGGGAAGGCGCACCGCTACGCGAGAGCTCTTCGCGCCGGGGTCGTCTGGGTGAACACGTTCGACGCAGGAGACATCACGTCGCCGTTCGGCGGCTTTAAGCAGTCGGGCTTCGGCCGCGACAAGTCGATCCACGCGCTCGACAAGTTCACCGACCTGAAGGCGATCTGGATCAACGTCGGCTAACGGTCGTCACTCGCCGGCGCCGAAGGTGATCAACCGGCCCTCCTCGGCGGAGTCGAACGCGTCGGCGGCAGCGAGAAGGCGCTGGGCGGTCTCGCGCAGGCCCTCCTGGAGCTCGCCGGCATCGTGGCGGAAATCGGTCTTCGTCGCGGCGAGATGCTCGAGCTCCCGAGCCGCGACGAGAGACTGAAAGCGCGTCCACTCGGTGAGCGCGATCTCACGTGGCTCGATCTTGAGCAGCGTCGGCAGATCGGTCGGGTCGTCGACACCCGGCACCGGCGCCCAATACGAGGCCACCAGCGTGATGCGCGGATAGCGCTCCTCGAGGCGGCAGGCGCGGTGGAGCACGCGGTGGCCCTGTTGCAGGACCGCCCAGCCCGCGCCCGGGAACTCCGGGGACAGCACCCGATCCGGCGGCAGGCTCTCGCCCGCAAGCAGGAGATCGCGACCTTCCTCGACCGGGCCTGCGAAGTACTCGAAGCGGCCGCCGACCATCGGACGCGGGTCACTGACCATGAGCACGTAGTCGAACGCGGTGGCGTCGCGGTGCCAGTGGTCGACGTTGCGCGACAGGTCGTCGGGCGCGTAGTTGAGGTGCACCGCGTGGTGACTGACCGGATGCGGCTCGAGCGGCGTCTGCGCCATGCGGCCGAGTAGCTCGAGCACTGTCGGGTCGTTCGTCATGCCGCTGAGGAATTGCGACCGGTAGATCGAGCCGCGCACCTTCTTGGGGATGCGCTCGTCGCCGACGGCGAACTGCTCCAGCTCGGCGCAGATCGCCTGCAGCCGCGCGACTCCCGCGTCGCTCAGGAACCGAAACGGGGCCGTGATCGCGACGGGGGACAGCGCCGTCGGCCCAGCCGCCTCCGGGCCCCACTCCTCGAGCAATGTCACGTACGCCGGCTCGACGATCTCGAGATGCCGTGCCGGATCCCACGCCTCGTCGTCGGTAAGAGGCTCGAATCCGGGTGGCGCCAGCGCTGTCTCGTTCACCATCGTCCTCCTTCGCTGTGTCTTGTACAGAATCCGGCGCCTGCGATCACACCGGCTCCAGCGTCGCCGGGAAGCCTGGAGCTCGCAGCTCCTCGCCGACCGCGTCCTCGAGCAGCTTCACGACCATCGGCGACCACGCCGAGCCACCGTAGCGCTCGCGCGCCTGAGCGAACGCCCGCTCCACCCGCTCGGCGATCTCGAGCGGCACGCCGGCCTCCCGCCCGAGAGCGAGAGCGAGCCCGAGATCCTTGAGCGCAAGGTCGAGGGTGAAGCCGATGTCGTAGCTGCCCGAGAGGATCACCTGGCCCTCCGTCTCGTGGACGAAGCTCGTCCCAGAGCTGGCCGCGATCACCTCATGCGCCAGTGCGAGGTCGAGCCCGGCGCGCTTCGCCAGCATCAGCGCCTCTCCGCATGCGACAAGGTGGATGAAGGCGAGCATGTTGGTGATGACCTTGAGGTCCGCCGCGCGACCGAGCGGGCCGACGTGAAACACGCGCCCGCCCATCGCCTCGAAGAGCGGCGTGTGCGCTTTGACCAGGGCTTCGTCGCCACCGACGATGACCGTGATCTCACCGGTCGCCGCGAGGTGGACGCCGCCCGTGACCGGCGCCTCGAGCGTTGCGATCCCTGCTGCGTCGGCGACTGCAGCGAGCCGCTGTAGCTCGTGCTGGTCGTTCGTGCTCATGTCGATCCAGGTGGCGCCGCGCGGCAGCGCGGCGAGTACGCCGTCGTCGCCTTCGAGGACGACCGCGACAGCCTGCGGGGAGGGCAGGCACGTGATGACGACGTCGGCCTCGCCTGCCAGCTCCGCGAGGGATTCGGCCCAGCGAGCGCCTGACGCTTCGAGGCTCGCCGCGGCCTCTCGATCGAGATCGTGAACCACGAGCGGGAACCCGGCTCGCAGGAGACTCGCGGCGAGGTGCGCTCCCAGGCGCCCGACCCCGACGAAGCCGACGCGCATCAGCCCACGATCGGGGCGTCGGTGGGCATGAGGTGCAGCTCGTCGCCTTCGTACGGATGACGAGCAGCCACCTCCTCGTTCAGCTCCACCCCGAGGCCGGGTTCCGTCGGCGGGATCACAGAACCGTCCTCGAAGCGAATCGGCCGGCGAAGGAGCTCGGCATGGAACCCGCTCCAGTCGAGAATGCCCTCGAGCACGAGGAAGTTCGGGCTGCAGGCGGCGAGCTGGACGTTCGCGGCGCCGAGTACCGGGCCGCTGTAGAGGTGGGGTGCGATCTGCGCGTAGTGCGCCTCGGCCATACTGGCGATCTTCTTTGCCTCCAGCAGGCCTCCGACGCGCCCGAGGTTCGGCTGGAGAATCGCGGCGGCGCCGGTGGCGAGCACGCGCGCGAACTCGTACTTGGTCGTCAAGCGCTCCCCCGTGGCGATCGGGATCGACGTCGCCCGCGCGACGCGCGCCATTTCCTCGGGCATCTCCGGGGGAACCGGCTCTTCCAGCCACAGCGGGTCGAACTGCTCGAGCCGGCGCGCCAGACGGATCGCACCAGCAGGCGTGAACTGGCCATGGGTACCGAACAGCAGGTCGCAGCGAGAGCCGACTGCCTCGCGAACGGCACGAACGTATTCCTCGGAGCGGTCGAGAGCTTCGAGGTCAGGCTGGCGCGGATCGAACGCCGAGTATGGGCCGGCCGGGTCGAACTTGAGCGCCGTGAAGCCACGGGCCGCGTACGCGGCCGCCCGCTCGGCTGCCAACGCAGGGTCCGTGTAGACGTCGGCCCGATCGCCGTCCTCGACGTAGAGATAGGTGTAGGCGCGCAGGCGCTCGTGGACTCGACCGCCGAGCAGCTCGTAGACGGGCTTGCCGACCGACTTGCCCACGATGTCCCAGCACGCCATCTCGATGCCGCTGAGCACGCCCACGAGGGACAGGTCGGG
>JBOHBA010000268.1:0-2168 GCA_050698095.1 Gaiellaceae bacterium | reverse complement strand
AAAGCCTGGCCCAGCCGCGGGAGAACACGCCGTAGCTCGTTCCATCCCGGTGAGTCGAATCCCGAGCCGTGGCCGAGAACCTTGCGGATCTCCTGGTACTCCCACGGAGACATGTGCTCGAGCATCTCGAGCTGCGAAATCAGGAAGCGAATACAGAGAATCGGCCGCCGGAGAAGACGAAGGGCGCCCCGCAGGTCGCGCTCTCCGATCAGCCGCACCGCCTCCTCGGCGTCCGACCAGGCGAGCTTGAGCCAGAGCTCGGACGACTGGTGCGTCACCTGGAAGAGGAGCTCGTCCCGGTGAACCCATTCGTCCGGGGTCTTCTGGAGCGCCAGCAGCGCGTCCGAGTTGAGGTAGCGCTCGTAGTCCGAGGGCGCTTCGCCGGGCAGAATCGGCTGAGAGAAGTCCTCCGCCTCGGAGCCGGACATGGCCTGAGCATACTTCGCGCGTGGCCGACCTCTTCTCGGAAGCCGCGCGCGAGCGTCAGGCGGGGAACGCGCCGCTGGCCGTACGTCTGCGGCCCTCGACTCTCGACGAGCTCGTCGGCCAGCAGCACGTGCTCGGGCACGGGTCGGCGCTGCGTCTCGCGATCGAGCACGACCGGCCGCCGTCGATGATCCTCTTCGGCCCGCCCGGCACCGGGAAGACGACGATCGCGCGGATCGTGGCGGAGCGAACGGGAGCGGCGTTCGAGGAGCTGTCCGCGGTGTCGGCCCGCGTGGACGACGTGCGCGCCGTGATCGCGCGGGCAGGCGACCGGCTCGGGGGGAACGGCCTGCGGACGATCCTCTTCATCGACGAGATCCACCGCTTCAACAAGGCGCAGCAGGACTCGGTGCTGCACGCTGTCGAGGACGGTCTCGTGACGCTGATCGGCGCCACGACCGAGAACCCCTACTTCGAGGTCAACTCGGCGCTGCTCTCCCGCTGCACGGTGATCGAGCTGACCGCGCTCGCGGAGGCCGAGCTCGTCGAGATCCTCCGGCGAGGGGCGGCGGTGCTCGACACGGAGGCGTCTCCCGAGTTGCTGGCGCTTCTCGCGTCACGCGCTGGAGGGGACGCACGTGCCGCTCTCCAGATCCTCGAGCTCGCGGCGGCGACCGCGGAGGCCGAGAGCGCCGCGCTGACTGAGGAGCACGTGCTCGACGCGTCGCGAAAGCGGCCACTTCTCTACGACCGCAAGGGCGACCAGCACTACGACTTCGCCTCCGCGTTCATCAAGTCGATGCGCGGCGGGGACGCGGACGCATCGATCTACTACCTTGCGGCGATGCTCGAGGCGGGAGAGGATCCGCGCTTCATCGCGAGGCGCATGGTGATTCTCGCCTCCGAGGACGTCGGCAACGCCGATCCGAACGCGCTCGTCGTCGCCGTCGCGGCCGCGCAGGCTCTCGAGCACGTCGGCCTGCCCGAGGCGCAGCTCAACCTCGCGCAGGCCGCCATCTACCTTGCTCGCGCTCCGAAGTCGAACGCCTCGGCGGTCGCCATCTGGGAAGCGCGGCGTGACGTGCGTGACCAGGGAAACGCCCGCCCGCCGGCGATGCTCCGCTCGACCGGGCACAAGGCCGGCGCGAAGGCGCGTGGCCACGGCGAGGGCTACGCGTACCCGCACGACGATCCCACAGGATTCGGCCTCTCCTACCTCCCCGAGGAGCTGAGGTCGGACACCGTGGGAGGTTCCCGGGGCCGCTACTACCGTCCGGCGAACCCGCTGGAGGGCGTCGACCTCACAGACGTCGTGGACTACCTGCGTGACGCATGCGAGCCCGGGGCCGCCGAGAAGCTGGAGGCTCTCGATCGATCCCGACGTGACCGGAAGGAGTAAGGGACTCTTGACCGCGGCGTCGGCGCAGCGCAATCATGAAAGACCGTGACCAGTCGGCTCCTGCTAGGCGTGCCCGTCGCGATTTGCGCGCTTGCCCTCGCAGCGGCAGGAGGGGCATCACCCGAAAAGCAGGTGCAGTTCGAGATCGAGGTCACTGGTAAGGGCACCGTCACCGCCGAGTGGGGCGCGGGTGCGTACAAGAGGCGTGTTGAGTGCCGCGCCTCGTGCACACGGCCGAGCACGGTGACGACGTTCAGCGTCACCGCTGGCACCGTCGTGCTAAAGGCTTGGGCCGCGCAGAACTGGGAGTTCATGGGGTGGACCCGCGCGTGCCTCGGGAGCA
>JBOHBA010000267.1:0-5026 GCA_050698095.1 Gaiellaceae bacterium | reverse complement strand
AGGCCGCGCAGGATCGCGATCGTGTCCGCGACCGACGGCTGCCCGACGAAGACCGGCTGGAAGCGCCGCTCGAGCGCGGCGTCCTTCTCGATGTGCTTTCGGTACTCGTCGAGTGTCGTCGCTCCGACTGCGCGCAGCTCGCCGCGGGCGAGCATCGGCTTCAGCATGTTCGCGGCGTCGACCGCGCCCTCGGCGGCGCCCGCGCCGACGATCGTGTGCAGCTCGTCGATGAAGAGGACGATCTCGCCCTCGGCGTTCTTGATCTCCGCGAGGACGGCCTTGAGCCGCTCCTCGAACTCGCCGCGATATTTCGCGCCCGCGAGCAGCGCGCCCACGTCGAGCGCCCAGACGCGCTTGCCCTTCAGCCCTTCGGGCACGTCACCGGCGACGATGCGCTGCGCGAGCCCCTCGACTATCGCCGTCTTGCCGACGCCAGGCTCGCCGATCAGCACGGGGTTGTTCTTCGTACGCCGCGAGAGCACCTGGATGACGCGGCGGATCTCCTCGTCGCGACCGATGACCGGGTCGAGCTTGCCGGCCTCGGCGAGCGCGGTCAGATCGCGGCCGTACTTCTCGAGAGCCTGGTACGAGCCCTCGGGGTCCTGGCTCGTGACCTTCTGGCCTCCTCGAACCGCTTTCAGCGCTTCGTGGAGGTTAGGGCGCTCGACGAGCTCGAGGGCGAGCAAAAGATGCTCGACCGAGACGTATTCGTCGTCCAGCGTTTTCGCCTCGTCCAGCGCGCGTTCGAGCACTCTCGAAAGAGCCGCCGACACTGCCGGCTGCTGCGTTCCGCCCTGCACGCGGGGCAGCGTCGAGAGCCGAGCCTCGGCCTCTGCGCGGATGCTCGCGATCTGATAGCCAGAACGCTCACAGAGCGTTCTGGCCAGTTCCTGGTCGAGGAGCGCGATCGTCAGGTGGTCGGGAGTGAGCTCCGGGTTGCCCATCCGGCGCGCGAGCTCCTGCGCTCCCGCGACGGCTTCCTGGCTCTTGAGTGTCAGCTTGTTGAAGTCCATTTGTCTGCGTGAGGGCGAGATATCTCGCCCCTACGACCTCCTCACCGGGTGTCGGGCCGGCTCGTACAACACCACTTCCCGCTTGTAGGAGCGGTGCACCGACGCGATCTCGGCGCGAAGCTCGCGCTCGAGCCGATCCATCCGAGCGCGCGCGCGATTGAGCTCGTCCTGCAGCCGGAGCACGTGCTCGACTCCGGCGAGATTGAGACCGAGCTCGGTCGTCAGCCGGTGGATCAGCCTCAGCCGCTCGACGTCCGCGTCCGAGTACAGGCGCGTACCGCCCGGAGTGCGCCCCGGCCGAACGAGGCCCTTGTTCTCGTAGAGCCGGAGCGTCTGGGGGTGCATGCCGACGAGCTCGGCGGCGACGGAGATCATGTAGCGCGGGCGATCGGGCATCAGCGCGCCACTCCCGCCGAGCCGCGGCCGCGAGCGACTCCGAGCCCTACGAGGACCAGGCCGAGGGCCAGGCCGACGATCTGCGGCCAGCCGCCGTCGAGGAACGCAAGCTCCACGACGTTCAGGAGCGTGAAGACGATCCCGAACGCAAGCGGCACCTGCCAGCGGATCCAGGGTCGCGCGGTCACGATGCGAACACCTGCTCGCGAGGATCCTCGCGCGACACCTTCTGGTACTCCTCGAGCGCCTCGCGCTCCGCCTTCGTCAACTTCTTGGGAATTGTCACCTTCACGCGCGCGAGCAGATCGCCACGGCCGTTCCCCCTGAGGTGGGGAGCGCCGCGGCCCTTCACGCGCAGGAGCTTCCCGCTCTCGGTGCCGGCCGGAACCTTGAGCGCGACGGAACCGTCGGGCGTCGGAATCTGGACGCTCGCGCCCAGAGCCGCCTCCGCGAAGGTCACGGGAACGTCGAGGACGAGGTCCGCCCCGCGCCGCTCGAAGAGAGGCGAGGGCGCGACGTCGACGACCACGTACAGATCACCGGCCGGGCCGCCGTTACGTCCTCCCTCGCCTTTGCCCTTCAGCCGGACGCGTGTGCCGCTGCGGGCGCCCGCCGGGATCTTGACGGCGTACCGCTTGGTCTTCCGCTCGCGACCGACTCCACGACAGTGCCGGCACGGCTTCTCCACGATGGAGCCGTTCCCCTGACAGCGTGGGCACGGCTGCGAGAAAGCGAAGAGCCCCTGGGAATCGGAGACGACACCACGTCCTCCGCACTGAGGGCACACGACGGGCGCCGTTCCAGGCTCGGCGCCGGTTCCGTGGCACACGGAGCAGGCGGTCTCGGCTTCGACCGGGACCCGCACCTGGACGCCCTCGAGCGAGTCCTCGAAGGAGATCTGCACGTGGGTCTCGAGATCGTCGCCGCGCACGGGCTGTCGCGCGCCCCCGCGCTGTCTCGCGCCGCCGCCGAACATCCCGCCGAGGAGATCGCCGAGATCCCCGAGGTTGAACTCCTCGAACCGCGTGCCGCCCATGTTCGCGCCTCCGGGAAAGCCGCGCGGCCCTGCGGAGCCGAACGTGTCGTATGCACGTCGCTTCTCGGGATCCGAGAGGAGGTCGTACGCACCCTGCACCTCCTTGAATTGCTCCTCAGCGCTCGCGTTGCCGGGATTCCGGTCCGGGTGGTGCTGGCGCGCGAGCTTACGGTACGCCTTCTTGATCTCGTCGTCGGAGGCGTTCTTCGCGACACCCAGGACTTCGTAGGGGCTCCGGTTCATAGGCGACACCGTCGCCTATGAACGGGGAAGGGGGTGGGAAACCGGGAGGTTCCCCAAGCTTTCGAAAAGAAGGAGGCACACCGGGGAAACATGGTTTCCCCGGCAAACGTGAGCCGAAGGCGAGCGTTGCTCATTCCGCGACGATCACCCGCGCGGGCCTCACGACCCTGTCCCCCACGCGATAGCCGCGCTGGACGACCTCGAGCACGGAGCCCGGCTCGGCGCCTTCCTCCACCCTGGCGAGCAACGCCTCGTGAACGTGTGGGTCGAACGGCCCGTCCGTCTCGATCTCGCGGAGGCCTTCACTTTCCAGCGCCTTCCGCAGCGACTGCTCGACGAGCTTCACGCCGTCGACGAGCGCGGCCTCCTCGTGCCGTTCGGCGGCTTCGAGAGCCCTCTCCAGGTCGTCCAGCACCGGGAGAAGCTCGCGAACGAGCCGCTCGTGAGCGTGCGCGACCAGGCGCTCCTGGTCGCGCGCTGCCCGCTTGCGGTAGTTCTCGAACTCTGCGGCGACCCGCTGGAGGTCGGCGAGGTGCTCGTCCCGTTCGGCCATGACTGTCGCGAGCTCGTCATCGAGCGTCGGGGCCGCGGGCGACCCCGACTCCCCGACCTGCGTCTCCATGACCTCGTCGCTCACGACTTCGCGGTTTCTTCTTCGTCGATGACCTCGAAGTCGGCGTCCTCGACGACTTCGTCCTCACCCGCGGCGCCGTTGCCGGACGACTGCGAGGCCGCCTGCGCGGAGGCTTGCGCGTAGATCGCGTCGGCGAGCGAGCGGGAAGCCGTCCCGAGCGCCTCGGTCTTCGCGCGGATGTCCGCGACGTCCGTGCCCTCGACAGCCTGCTTCAGCTCCATGATCCGTCCCTCGATCGTCGACGCCTCGGCCTCCTCGAGCTTTTCGCGATGCTCCGCAAGCGTGCGCTCGGTCTGGTAGGCGAGCTGCTCTCCCGAGTTCCTCGCGTCGGCCAGCTCGCGCAGCTTGTGAGCTTCGCCGGCGTGCGACTCGGCATCCGAGATCATCCGCTCGACCTCGTCGCTCGAGAGACCCGAGCCGCCCTCGATGCGGATCTGCTGCTCGTTGCCGGTGCCGAGGTCCTTCGCCGACACGTTGATGATGCCGTTCGCGTCGATGTCGAACGAGACCTCGATCTGCGGCATGCCGCGCATCGCGGGCGGGATCCCGACGAGCTGGAACTTGCCGAGCGTCTTGTTGAAGGAGACCATCTCGGACTCGCCCTGGGCGACGTGGATCTCGACCGAGGGCTGGTTGTCCTCAGCGGTCGTGAACGTCTCCGACTTGCGCGTCGGGATGGTCGTGTTCCGCTCGATGAGCCTCGTGAACACGCCGCCCTTCGTCTCGATCCCGAGCGAGAGCGGAGTGACGTCGAGCAGAAGCACGTCCTTGACCTCGCCCTTGAGCACGCCGGCCTGAATCGCGGCGCCGACGGCGACGACCTCGTCCGGGTTCACGCCCTTGTGCGGGTCCTTCCCGATCAGCGCCTTGACCTTCTCCTGAACGGCGGGCATGCGGGTCATGCCGCCGACGAGGACGACGTGCTCGATGTCGGCCGGGGTGAGCCCGGCGTCGGCGATCGCCTGCTTCGTCGGCTCCACGGTGCGCTCGAGGAGCGCGTGCGTGAGCTCGTCGAGCTTCGCGCGCGTCAGTTGGAGATCGAGGTGCTTCGGCCCTTCGGGAGTGGCGGTGACGAAGGGAAGGTTGATCTGCGTCGTCATCGTGGACGAGAGCTCGATCTTTGCCTTCTCCGACGCCTCGTACAGGCGCTGAAGCGCCATCGGGTCCTGGCCGAGGTCGATCCCCTGGTCGCGCTTGAACTCGGCGATCATCCAATCGACGACGGCCTTGTCGAAGTTGTCGCCGCCCAGGTGATTGTCGCCGTTCGTCGCCTTCACCTCGAAGACGCCGTCGCCGAGCTCGAGCACGGACACGTCGAAAGTGCCGCCGCCCAGGTCGAAGACGAGGATCGTCTGCTCCACGCCCTCCTTGTCGAGCCCGTACGCGAGCGCGGCCGCGGTCGGCTCGTTGATGATGCGGAGCACGTTGAGGCCGGCGATCTTGCCTGCGTCCTTCGTCGCCTCGCGCTGCGCGTTGTTGAAGTAGGCGGGAACGGTGACGACGACGTCCGTGAAGGTCTCGCCGAGGTACGCCTCCGCGTCCGCCTTGAGCTTCTGCAAGATCATGGCGGAGATCTCTTGCGGCGCGTGCTCCTTACCCTGCAGCGGCACGCGCACGTCGCCATTCGGCGCCGCCGTCACCCGGTACGGCACGAGCTTCTGGTCGCGCGCCACTTCGGGGTCAGCGGCGCGCCGGCCCATGAAG
>JBOHBA010000266.1:0-2744 GCA_050698095.1 Gaiellaceae bacterium | reverse complement strand
CGCCAAGGGCCTGCTCGGCGACGGCGACGCCGTCGTCTGGACGGCGACCTTCGCCTCGCCCCGTTGAGGCACGGCGGCGATAGATAGGCCAGAAGCCCTGCGGCCGCGCAAGCGGACGCCTTCAGGGATCCTCGCGGACTGGCATCCGCACTAGCGGATTCCAGGCCTGCGCAACAAGGCAGGAGTCGTCGGCTTGGCCGTGAATGTGCGGGCCGTGGGCGAGGAGAGTCATCTCGAGGAGATGCGCTCTGCGATCCGCGGCGACTTCGAGCGGCTGGCGGAGCGTCGCGGAGACCAGAAGCTCATGGTGGTCGCCGAAGAGCGCGCTGAGTCTGGGCAGGAGCCCGAGGCCGCGGCGGAGGTGCCCCAGGAGGCGCCGCGCCGCCCGCGGTCCTGGCTCGCGCGCTTGCTCCGGCCGTAGCACGCACGTCTAGTCTCACGCTGTGGAGAAGGCCGTGCGCGACGCGATCATGCGCGAGGGTGTCGTCCTCCCGGAGACGCCGCGCCAGCGCCGCGGGAAGGCGCTCGAGGAGGATCTCCGCTCCATTCCGTTGACCGGCCAGCCGCTTCCCGTGCGGGCGCGCAGCTTCCGACCGAGTGCGGACACGTACCTCGTGGCCACGCGCGGGCCGCTGCCGTACATGCTGCGCCTTCGGGAGATCGAGCAGAGGATCGAGGCGCATGATGAGGAGCTCGGGTCGGCATGGCGTCTACTCGCGGAGGCGTGCGTCGGCGATGCTGCGCGCTTCCGACGGCGGTGGCGCGCTGCAGCGCGGGGAACCTCGTTCGTCGAGGTCAACGACCTGATCGACCGCCACAACCGCTGGTACCCCGCCGAGTCGCGTCTCCCGATGGATCCACGGCGAGGCGACTACGTGCTCGTCAACGGGCGCGAGTATCGCCTGGAGCCGCTTGACGCCGAGTGGGTTCTCGGGCGCTTTCCTGCGTCGCTCAACCGGGCGCTGGCCGCCGCGCCCTGACGAGCGCGTCGATCGCGGGACGGTCCGCTTCCGCCACGTCGCGGTACACACGCTCCGCCTTCTCGATCTCGAGCCCTTCGAGGTCGCTGACGACATCGTCGGCCGTGTACAGGAGCTCTGGGTCCTGCGGGCCGCCGACGCCGTCCAAGAGATTGGACAGGTCGTGCCCGACGAGGAGGAACGTACCTTCGACTCGAAGCGCCGACACGGCTCGCTCGAAGATTCGACGACGCTCGCTCGCCGGGACCTGGAGGTAGAGAACGAGAACGAGATCGAAAGCGTCGGGCTCCGACTGATACTCGAGGAGGTCGGCGCAGACGTACTCGATCGCGAGTTGCTCGTGGTCCGCCAGCTCGCTAGCTCGTTCTATCGCGACCTCCGAGAAATCGACTCCCGTGACCTCCCAGCCGAGCCTGGCGAGCCACAGGGCGTTCCGGCCCTCGCCGCAGGCGAGATCGAGCGCGCGGCCCGGTTCGAGCCCGGCGAGCTCGGCCACGACGAAGCGATTCGGCGCCGCGCTCCAGAGGAGCTCCGAGGCGGCGTACTTGCGATCCCAGTGCTCACGCCGCACGAGGTTTGACTCTTCCCGCGACGCTGTAGGTCGCGACGAGCGTGAGGGCGCAGAGCGCCGCGCCCACGAGATACGGAGTCGCGTCTCCGGAGGACTCCGCGAGGGCTCCGCCGGCGGTCGGGCCGACGACCTCTCCGAGCGCCCAGGCGGTGTTCATCACGCCGAACGAGAGCCCCTGGGCAAGCCCGGCCGCGTCCGCGCGGTGTGACGTCAGCGACATGCCTGGGGTGTAGAGGCTGCCGAAGCTGACGGATGCCGCGCAGATGAGCACCGCGATGAGTGCCGGCTTCGACCCCGACGCGAGAGCGATCGCGACGACGATCGACGCGGTGAGCGCGACTCGGATCGGAAGTAGGCGGCCGACGCGGTCCGTATATCGGCCGAGGAGCGGATTGAGGACGACCTCGACGAGCCCGGCACTGAAGAAGACGGCCGCGATCGCCGCGGTTGTCCAACCCGCGCCGTCCAGAGCGAGCGGTGTCAGGACGATGAGCAGTCCGAAGAGCATCGCAGGAAGCATGTTCAACCAGAGTCCTCCGACGAAACGCGGGTCCCGGAACGCGAGTCTCAGCCCGGCGAACGTCGCGGTCTGGATTGGCATGGATCGGCTGAGCGTGCAGAGCGCGGCGAACAGGAGCGTGAGCGCGCCGACGATCGCGAAGGAGAGCTGGATTCCGACGTACTCCGCGAGCCCGCCGAAGACGGGGCCGAGGACGGCGCCGAACACCGCCACGCCGAATGCCGTTCCGATCACCTCACCGCGCCTCTCCCGGGGAGCTGCGATGGATATCCACGTCAGCGCGCCTGCCCACGTCGCAGTGCTCGAGAGCCCCTGGACGAATCGCGCCGCGCCGAGGGCGCCTGCGCTGTCCGCGGCGGCGAAGGCGAAGCTCGCGACGGAGAGGAGCAGCAATCCTCCCACGACGGCGCGCTTCGGCCCGAATCGCGCGGCGGCGAGACCGCCCGGAATGCCGCCGAAGAGCGCTCCCGCTCCGTAGGCGCCGACGAGCAGGCCCGCTCCGAGCTTGGAGAGGTCGAACTCATCCGCGTAACCCGGAACGAGCGGGGTCAGCGCGGTGAAAAGCAGCGCGTCGACGAAGATGATCGAGCTGACGAGAAAGAGAAGGCGGCGCATCGTTGCATCGTGCACGTTCCGCGCACCAAGCAACGGCGGGGTCAGGTCTCGTTTGTTG
>JBOHBA010000265.1:0-3518 GCA_050698095.1 Gaiellaceae bacterium | reverse complement strand
CGTGCCCCCTCCTTAGACGCAGAGCGCATGGGTTCCCCACCCCCCTCTACGCTCATGGTCCTGCCGGCCCATGAGCCGCCTCTGCATGTTCCACCCGCTCGACCATCCGCTCGAGCGCGGCTGGGTCGGCCGGGTCGACGGCGACCGCGTGATCCAACTCGCGGCGCAGACGCTGCAGTCGTACTTCACGGGCGGCGGCACGGCGCGCGAGCACGCAGAGTTTCCGCTCGCAGAGGTGCGACTCCTGGCCCCTGTGCTCCATCCGCCGTCGGTGCGCGTGTTCGAGAACGAATCGACGTTCGCATTCGCCAACTCGGCCGCGATCGTCGGCCCCGGCGCCGAAGTGACGTCCGGGAATGGAGCGCCAAGTAACAGTCTGTTACAAGGAAGATTGAGCGTCCTCGCTCGTCTCGCCGGTGTGATCGGCGCCGGCGGCGCGCTCGCCGGCTACACCGTGCTTGCCGACTGGCGCGATCCTTCGCGCGCGGCGCCGAAGGATCGGGACTTCGCACTCGGCCTCGGCCCCGTGGTGTTGACGCCGGACGCGCTCGACCTGGGCGAGCTCGAAGTGGTGATGCGCGTCGACGGCCACGAACGCGCTCGCGAGCCCTGCTCAGCCTTCGACTGGCAGTCGGCGCGCGAGCTCGCCGCTGACCGCACGATGCTGTATCCGGGGGACCTGCTCGCCGGACCGCCCGTCGCGGTTGCCGAAGGAAACACGTCTGGACAGCTCGTCGAGCTCGAGGTCGACCCCATCGGCGTGCTTGCCGCCCGTGTGGGACGGCAGACGTGACAACGAGGGTGGTTGTCGACTGGGACGGGACCGTAACCGATGTCGACGGCCTCCATCTCGTGCTGCTCGAGTTCGGCGACCAGGCGATCTACGAGGAGCACGAGGCCAAACTCGGGCGCGAGCTCACGCTCCACGAGGTCATCGCCGGCGAGTTCCATACGGTCCGCGCTCCGCTCGAGGAGGTCGCGTCATGGATGCGCGAGCACGCTCGCGTGCGTGACGGGTTCACGTACTTCGCCCGAACGTACCGGCCGCTCGTCGTTTCCAGCGGGTTCCATGAGCTGATCGAGCCCGTGCTCGAGCGCGAGGGCCTCGAGCTCGACGTCCACGCGAACCGACTCGATCCGCACCCCGACGGCTGGCGAGTCTTGTTTCGGAATGCCGAGCCCTGCGCCGTCTGCGGGGAGCCGTGCAAGCGCTCGGACGTCGCGGGCCTCGACGGCTTCGTCTACGTCGGGGACGGCTACTCGGATCGCTGCGTCGCGCTCGCAGCGTCCCGAGTCTTCGCTCGCGACGGTCTCGCGAGGCACCTCGCTTCGAACGGTGCTCCCTTCGAGTCGTTCGAGGACTTCTATGACGTCGACGGGGCGCTCGGCGGCGCCGTCGTCCCGCCGACCCGAAGCCGCGGCCGGAACACGTAGCTGGGCTGTCGCGCCACGGGCTCGTCCACCTGCTCCTGGAGCGCCGCCACGGCCGTACGCGCGATCTCGTCGATCGGCTGCACGACCGTGGTCAGCGGAGGTTGCGTCCACGTCGAGGCGTCGATTCCGTCGAAGCCCACGACGGAGAGATCCTCCGGGATGCGAAGACCGAGCGCGCCCGCTTCCTGTATGGCTCCGATGGCCATGAGATCGCTCGAGCAGATCACCCCCGTCGGTCGTTCGTGCTCGGCTTTGGACATGAGCTCTCGCAGCACTTGCCGGCCGCCCGGAACGCTGAACTCACCGTGGGCGACTCGGCCGTCCGTCAGGCCCACCGCTCGCAATGCGTCGAGATGGCCGAGCGTCTTCTCACGTGTCGGGAGCGCGTAAGGACTGCCCGCGACGAAGCCGATCCGCTCGTGGCCGAGTTGGATCAGATGCTCGGTCGCGATTCGTCCAGCGGCGCGCTCGTCTACTCCGACAGACGTGACCTCGAGCTCCTCGGAGCCGCCGTTCACGAACACGAGCCGGGCGCCCCCCTCGAAGAGCTGCGCGTAGTGGGAGTGCTCTCCGCGGATGTCGGTGATCTCCGCCGAGATGAACACCATTCCCTCGACCCGGCGCTCGAGGAGCATGTGCACGTAGTCGAGCTCCCGCTGCGCCGAGCCGTGCGTGTTGCACAGGATCGTCGCGAAGCCGGCCGCGGTTGCATGCGTCTCCAAGGCCTCGGCCAGCGCTGCAAAGACGGGGTTGCGGAACTCGGGTACGAAGAGCCCGATCGCGCCGAGCGGCTCCGGCCGGGTCGGGGCGATGTAGAGCAGATCACGCATCGCGCGCTCGACGCGCTCCCGCGTGGCCGGCCGGACCGCCGCGGAGCCGGTCGCGACCCGCGAGGCCGTAGCGACACTCACGCCCGCACGCTCTGCGACTTCTCTAAGGCTGGTCATTGGACTCTTTCAAGATCACGAAACGATACTCGTCTTGACGGATGCCTGTCTACCCTTTGAACGAGCGGTCTGTACTTGACTTGCCAACCATATCGCGTTATTGTCCCGCGCGCTGTTTCATGGAAATGAAACAAATCTCATCCGAGCGCGGGGAGCCCGTGCCTCAAGGAGGACAATCGATGTTGAGTACTCGAAAGCTGCGGGTGCTGGCCGGCTTGACGGTCGCGGCATTTTCAGCAGTCGTCGTCGTGGCGTCCGGCTCGTCCGCGACGAGCCAGGCCACGACGCTCGTCATCTGGGCTGACGCGGACCGTGTGCCGGCCGTCACCCAGGTCGCCAACGCGTGGGCGTCCAGCAAGGGCGTCACCGTCCAGATCGTCCAGAAGGACTTCGGCCAGATCCGCTCGCAGCTGACGACCGTCGCCGCCGAGACGGCGCCGGACGTCATCGTCGGCGCTCACGACTGGGTCGGCGAGCTCTCGGCGAACGGATCGGTTCTTCCGCTGTCGCCGGCGGCCGCGACGAAGAAGCAGTTCCCGGCCTACGCGCTCAACTCGTTCTCGTACGGCACCGCGATCAAGAAGCTGTACGGCCTCCCGGTCGCGCTCGAGAATGTCGCGCTCATCACGAACACAAAGCTGGCCAAGGTCCCGACGTCGTTTGCGGACCTCGAGCGCCAGGCACTCGCCGTCAAGAAGAAGACCAAGGCGCAGGTTGGCCTCGCCGTACAGCAGGGCGCGGGCGGGGACGCCTTCCACATGTATCCCTTCTTCTCCGGCCTCGGCGGCTACATCTTCGGCACGAACAAGGCCGGCAACCTCGACCCGTCCGACATCGGCGTCGCGAACGCCAAGTTCCTGAAGAACGCGTCCCTGATCGACAAGTGGAACAAGGAAGGCCTCATCCGCTCGCAGGTCCAGTGGGACACGGCGCGTGACCTCTTCACGAAGGGCAAGGTCGCGTACTACGTCACCGGCCCCTGGTTCCTCGGCGACGTCCAGAAGTCCGGCGTGAAGTACGCGATCTCTGCGTTCCCGCAGATCACGCCCGGCCAGCAGGCCACGCCGTTCCTCGGCGTCCAGGGCTTCATGGTCACGAAGTTCTCGGCCGCTCACGGCGTCGAGAGCCTTGCGAAGG
>JBOHBA010000264.1:0-2457 GCA_050698095.1 Gaiellaceae bacterium | reverse complement strand
CTTCCTCGTCGCGCGCTGCCTCGACCAGATCGGGATCGACAACGCGCTTATTCAATGGTGGGGCGAGTGAGCTACGAAGCGGGCCGTCTAGCCGCGGACGAAGTCCGCGGCATGTTCGACCGCATCGCCCCGGTCTACGACGCGATGAACCGCGTGATGACGGCCGGGCTCGACCGCCGCTGGCGGCGGCTCGCGGTTCGCGAGGTCGTCTGGCCCGGCGATCGGGTGCTCGACGCCTGCTGCGGGACCGGCGATCTCGCCGTCGAGGCAGAGCGACGCGGCGGACGAGTCGTCGGGCTCGACTTCTCCCCCCGCATGCTCGAGCGCGCACGCCGCAAGTCGGGGACGATCGAATGGGTTCAGGGAGACGCTCTCGCCCTTCCCTTCGCTGACGGCGAGTTCGACTCCGCGACCGTGGGCTTCGGCGTCCGCAATCTCGAGGATCTGGAAGCCGGGCTGCGCGAGCTCGCCCGCGTGCTCCGTCCGGAAGGCAAGGTGGCGGTACTCGAGATCACCCGCCCGCGCGGAGTCCTCCGACCCTTCTTCCGTCTCTGGTTCGACGTGCTCGTGCCGCTCGCCGGCAAGGTGCTCCCCGGCGGAAAGGCCTACACGTACCTGCCCGCCAGCGTGAGGCGCTTCCCGGCTCCGGAGGATCTCTCAGCACTCATGGAGCGCGCGGGGTTCGAGAGCGTGAGCTACCGACTGCTCGGCGGCGGCGCTGTTGCGCTCCATACGGGAGTGCGCCTATGAGTGCCCAAGCAGTCCTCCACGCCGCGCGCCCGTATCTGGAGGAGCTGGAGGAGCGCCTCGAGTTGGCCGTCGCGCGCTATCCAGGCCTCGTCGAAGCTGTGGGTCGCAGTGCCGTCGCAGCGGGTGGCAAGCGACTGCGCCCGCTCCTCGTCCATCTGACGTCGTCCGATCGCGAGGCCGCTCTGCGTGGGGGAGTTGCGGTTGAGCTGGCACATGTCGCAACGCTGGTCCACGACGACCTCATCGACGGAGCCGAGCTTCGGCGCGGGCACTCGTCCGCGTGGCACGAGCACGGTGCGCGCGCAGCCGTTACCGGCGGGGACTATCTGTTCTCGCGTGCGTTCTGGGAGCTCGCGGACCACCGCGACCTCGAGGGCGTCGACATCCTGGCGCGGGCGTGCCTCGCGATCGTCAGGGGCGAGGCGATGCAACGCCAACAGGCCCGCGATCCGGAGACACCGGTCGAGGCATACCTCGAGCGCGTCTCGCTCAAGACCGGGAGGCTCTTCGAAGCCGCGTGCTTGCTCGGCTCGCGCGACGAGCGCCTGGGAAGGTTCGGCCTCGCGCTCGGGATCGCTTTCCAGATCGCCGACGACATCCTCGACTGCGTCGGGGAGACGATCGAGACGGGCAAGATCGCGGGAGCTGATCTCCGCGACGGCGTGCCGACGCTGCCGCTCATCCTGGCCGCCCGCGAGGACGAACTCGTCCACGCTGCTCTTGCCGGCGGGCCGCTCGAGGGAGCGCTGGTACGGGTCGCCCGGACGAGCGCGCTCGAGCGATCCAGGGAGCTTGCGCTCGACTACGCTAGGGAAGCGAGAGAGCTCCTCCGGAACGAGCCCGAGCTGGAGGCGCTCACGCACATCGTCATCGATCGGGAGAAGTAATGGCCGTCGCCGAGCTGAGCACGCTGGAGCCGATCCGGGAGAAGATCGAGGCCGGAGAACGCCTCGACTTCGAGGACGGCGTCGCGCTGCTCGAGTCCGACGACGTCTTGGCGCTCGGCGAGCTCGCCGACGAGGCGCGGAGAAGACGAGGCGGGACCGACGAGGTCTACTTCGTCCAGAACCTCTACCTCAACCAGACGAACGTCTGTCGCGTGAAGTGCAAGTTCTGCGCGTTCGCCGCGACGCGGAAGCAGGAGCACGCCTACACCTTCACGAGCGAGCAGCTCGTCGAGGACGTGCTCCACCAGCGTGAGGTGACGGGGTTCACCGAGATCCACATGGTCAACGGCGAGAACCCGCACGTGGACTTCGCCTTCTACCGCGACACGATCGCGGCGCTCCACGAGGCGGTCCCCGACGTGCACCTCAAGTGCTACACGGCGTCCGAGATCCACCACATGACGACGCTCTCCGGCCTCACGCACGAGGAGGTGCTCGTCGAGCTCAAGGCCGCGGGGCTCGGCTCGCTTCCCGGAGGGGGCGCCGAGGTTTTCGCCGACCGCGTCCGGCGCCTCGTGGCCCCCGGCAAGGAGAGCCCCGACATCTGGTTCCACGTCCACGACACGGCTCACGCGCTCGGGATCCCGACTCATTGCACGATGCTCTACGGCCACGTCGAGACGTACGAGGAGCGAGTCGATCACGTCATCCGCTTGCGCGACCAGCAGGACCAGACGGGCGGCTTCCTCGCTTTCATCCCGCTGGCTTTCCATCCCGAGAACACCGTGTTCGAGCGGCGCGGCTGGCGTCACACGACGGG
>JBOHBA010000263.1:0-3190 GCA_050698095.1 Gaiellaceae bacterium | reverse complement strand
CATCGAGTACGTGTCGAAGATCCAGGCCATGACGCGACCGTCAGTACCGACGTCCGGCGCCGGGATGTCCCGCTCCGGGCCGATGTCGTTGATGATCTCGCTCGTGTAGCGCCGCGTGAGCCGCTCGAGCTCGGTCAGCGAGAGGATCTTCGGGTTGCACACGACGCCGCCCTTGGCGCCGCCGAACGGGAGTCCCATGAGCGCGCACTTCCAGGTCATCCACATGGAGAGAGCCTTGACCTCGTCGAGCGTGACGTCGGGGTGGAAGCGGATGCCGCACTTGGACGGGCCGCGGGTGAAGTTGTGCGTCACGCGGTAGCCCTGGAAGACACCAGTCGTCCCGTCGTCCATGGAGACGGGAATCGAGACCTCGACCGACTTCTTGCAGCCGGAGAGCACGCGAATCAGGTTGGGATCGAGCGCGAAGATCTCGCCGACTCGGCGAAGCTGCGTTCTCGCCAGCTCGAACGGGTTCTCGCGGAGGTGGGACTCCGCCTCGGCAGTTGACATGGAGCTACGCCTCCCTGGCTCGACTAGACGGTCGCGAGTATAGGAGGAGTCACCGGACGCGGTACTCGACCGTCTCGGCCTGCCTGCGGGTCCCGTCTCCAGGGAACGCGACGACGCGGACGACGTACCCCCCTCGTCGCAGCCGCTCTCCACTCGGCCCTCGGCCGGTCAGCCCGAACGTGTACCGGCCCGGCAGGAGCTCGCGTCTCCGCGCGAGCACTCCGAGGAGCGAGCCGCCCCGCCAGAGCTGGACCTCGAGCAGATCGACCGCGCGGACTTGAGGATCGGGTGTCACGGTCACCGCTCCCGCGACGAGGCCGAGGACAGCGGGAGTCGCGTCGGACACGCGCTCGTCCGTCGGGGCGAGCGTGACGCGCGAGAGGAGGTCGACGCTCGTCGGCACGGCGACGGCCCAAGGGACGTGGATCTCCGGGGAGTCGCCGGTACGCAGGACGAGCTCGCCCGTCGCGGTCCCGGCCTCGTCCGACAGATCGAGCGTGTCGGCGCGGACGACGATGTCGGCGCTCGCGCCCGGCCGCAGGCGAACACGATCGGGATCGATCGTGATCTCCACCCCCTTCGACGCGAGCGACGTGTTCCCGATGGAGATCGCGAGAGGACGCGTCGAGACGTTGTGGACGCGCACCACCCGCTCGAGCTCGGTCGACGCGGCAGACACGTTGCCGAACGAGAGGATCGCCGGATCCGCGTATGCCTCCAACTGCACCGCGCCGCGGAGATCGACGAGGCCGGCCCCCGACGCCGTCGGGTCGAGGTCGGATCTCTGCGCCGAGCCGACGAGGAGCCCATGTAGGCCGACGGCGTTGACGCTGGGCCGGCCCTCGGCCAGGATCGCGGCGACGCCCGCCGTCACGGCCGCCGCAGCGCTCGTGCCGCTGACCGTCCCGAAGCGGATCTCCCCCTCGTCGCCGCGACCGGGCTCCGAGGTCGGCACGGAGACGCCGGGCGCGGCGAGGTCGGGCTTCAGCCCGCCGCGGAACGCAAGCCCGCGCGACGAGAACGACGCGATGGACTCGCCGCCCTCGCGCACGGCGATATCGACGCCGCCGACCGCGACAGTCACAGGCACCCCCCCAGCTATCAGCGTGCGGATCTCACGAACCAGCCCCTCGGCAAGGCCCGCGACGGGTACTCCCGCCGGAACGTCGAGGCTGAACGCGCCCGCCGGCAACGGCCCGTCGACGAGCACTGCGAGAGCGCCGGCAGCCGTCGCCTCCTCGACCGTGTCGTCGGAGAGCACGCCGCGGGGCAGCAGCACGGCCCGTCCCGCGACGGTGCTCACTCCCTCGGTCGAGAAGAGCCCGGCAATTCCCTTCGCCGCGGTGGCGCGATTCACGAAGACGACGTCCGCGGTCACGGTCTCGGACGGCGCGCCGCCGAGCGGCACGGTGTCCTCGAACAGCACTCTGAGCCCGGCGCGAACGTGCACCCGCACCGTCGGGGCCGCGAGACGCCCGTCGGCCGCGGCGACTGTGACGGCCGACGCAGCGCCACCGGGCCCGGCGATGCTGCCGTACCCCGGACCGGCGCGACCGTCGTTTCCCGCCGGGGCGATCGTCAGCATGTCGAGCTCTCGAGCACCCGTCACGGCACGGGCCAGCGGCCCGTCGGGGAACGCGGCGTACGGCTCCACCACCCCGATCAGCGCGATTCGAGCCGCGTCGTGCGCGTCGCCGTCGTCGTTCGGATCGACCGCGGCCTCGAGGCCGGCGAGGATCTGGTCGGTTCGCGAGTAGACGGTGTAGCCGCCCTCCGAGTTCGGCTGCCAGCCGGCCACGCGAACGGGGAGGATCGAGGCGCCGGGCGCGATGCCATGGAGACCGTCCGGGCCCTCCGAGCCCGTGACGATCCCGGCGAGCTCGGTGCCGTGACGTTCGGGCCGGCCTGGGATCGTGGGATGCGGCTGCGCGATTCCGCCGCTTCCCGGATTGATGACGTCGACCCCGGAGAGGACACTACGGCGCAGGTACGGGTGCGACGGGTCGACGCCGGTGTCGAGGAGCGCGACCGTGACTCCGGTGCCGTCGAGGCCGGGGATCTCGAGATCGGCGACCGACGAGGGCAGGACCCCCTCCGAGCCGTCGGTCTGCGCCGGATACGCGATTCGCACCGGGAACACGCCCTCGACCTCGCGATCTCTCTCGAGCAAAGCGAGCGACGTGGGATCGAGCGCGGCGGAGAATCCGTTGAGCACGCGCGCGTACCGGTACTCGGCGCCGATGCGCGCGCCCGCTGCCGCCAGGCGGGCGAGGAACTGCTCCTGCTGAGAGACGGCGGCCGCTGTCCAGGCGCGCATCTCGGTCTCGGACGCTTGGCCCCCGGCCTCGCGCACGCGGTCGGCGAGCGAGGGTGGCTCCAGGAGCACGACGTATCGCTGCGCGGTCGAGACGGACCCGCGCACGCCGAGCACGCCCTGCCAGCCGGCCTCGTCGATCGAGGACGCGGTCGGCTCCTGGGCCCCGGCGGCCATGGGCATGAGAACGAGTGCGACCGCGGCAAAGGCCGCGACGCCGCCGCTACGAGAGAGACGCGTACGCATCGAGCCCAAGGTAGTCAGGGTACGGAAGCGCTTCGAGGTAGCGCGCCGCCGAGGCGATCATCGCGGCGTTGTCGGTGCACAGGTCGAGCGGGGCGAAGCGCGCAGCGGGAAGGGCGGCAC
>JBOHBA010000262.1:0-2811 GCA_050698095.1 Gaiellaceae bacterium | reverse complement strand
CGCGGAGAAGGCGCAGGTGCAGCGGATGGTGACGGTGATCCTCGGCCTCGACGCGGAGCCGACGTCCTCGCACGAGGCTGACGCGTTCGCCGTGGCGATCTGCCACGCGCTCGCGCCTCCGTTGCTCGAGGTGGCCAGATGATCTCGCGCCTGCGTGGAGCTCCGGCCGGCCGCACCGTCGACGGGCTCGTCCTCGACGTCGCAGGTGTCGGATACCTCGTGGCCGCGACCCCGAGCGCGCTGCGGCGCGCCGACGGGGTGCCCGAGGTGACGCTCGAGACGTACTTGCACGTTCGTGAGGACGCGCTCCAGCTCTACGGATTCGCGGATTCGGCCGAGCGCGCGCTCTTCGTCCACCTCCTCGGCGTCGGCGGGATCGGCCCCAAGGTGGCCCTCGCCGTCGTCTCCAGCGCTCCGGCGGCCGATCTGCAGCGAGCGATCGCGCTCGGAGATACAGCACGTTTCCAGGCGATTCCGGGAATCGGCAAGAAGACGGCCGAGCGCATCGTTCTCGAGCTGAAGGACTCGATCGCGGGCGCGATCGATCCGGCAGTCGAGGTCGGTGCGCCGCGAGAGCTCGTCGCACGCGATGCACTCGTCGAGCTCGGCTACTCCGTCGTCGAAGCCGAGCGCGCGCTTGCGCGGGTCGATCCCGAGCTTCCTGCCGAAGCACGCGTGCGCGAAGCGCTGCGGAGCGCCGCGTGACGACGAGCCAGTTTCTCGCGCCTGCCTTGCGCGAGGGCGACGAGGAGGTCGAGCAATCGCTGCGCCCGCGCCGGCTCGACGACTTCGTCGGGCAGGAGGCGATCAAGGAGCAGCTCGACATCGCGCTCCGGGCCGCCAAGGGGCGCGGCGACGCGCTCGACCATGTCCTGCTCGTCGGGCCGCCCGGACTCGGCAAGACGACGCTCGCGACCATCATCCGCGAGGAGCTCGGCGTCGGGATCCGCACGGTGGCGGGCCCCGCGCTCGAGCGCAAGGGCGACATGGCCGCCATCCTCACGGGGCTCGAGCCGCGGGACGTCCTCTTCGTGGACGAGATCCACCGGATCAACCGCGCGATCGAGGAGATCCTGTACCCGGCGCTCGAAGACTTCCGGCTCGACATCATCGTCGGCCAGGGCGCCGGCGCGCGCACGCTCACGCTCGAGCTGCCGCCGTTCACGCTCGTCGGCGCAACGACTCGCACGGGCCTGCTGACGACACCGCTGCGCGACCGCTTCGGCATGACGTTCCGGCTCGGGTACTACGAACAGTCGGAGCTGACGTCGATCGTGCGCCGCTCGGGGGGGATTCTCGATGTCGAGATCGAGGACGGCGCCGCCGACGAGATCGCGCGTCGCGCTCGCGGCACACCGCGCGTCGCCAACCGGATCCTCCGCCGAATCCGCGACGTCGCGGAGGTCCGGCATGCAGGCGCGGTGACTCTCGACATCGCAACGGAGGCGCTCGAGTTGCTCGAGGTGGACTCGGTGGGCCTCGAGCGCACGGATCGCGAGCTGCTCTCGGCGGTCGCCCACAAGTTCGGCGGCGGGCCGGTCGGCCTGTCCACGCTCGCGGTGTCGCTCGGAGAGGAGCCGGACACGATCGAGGACGTCTACGAGCCGTACCTGCTCCAGCTCGGCTTTCTCCAGCGCACACCCCGAGGGCGCGTGATCACCGCGCTCGGTCGCGAGCACATCGGCTCGCATGCCGCTGTCGACGGACTGTTCTGAGCGCGATGTCAACGCAGATCTGGACTCCGGGGATGGCGGGTCCTCTCGATGAGTTCGTCGCGCGCGTCACGCGGATGGTGGCGGCGTTCACGGCGGAGAACGGTCTCGAGCAGTCCGAGGTCTGTCTCGAGCTCACCGACGGCTCACGGTACATGCTCGCGACGACAACGGCCGAGCCGGGGTTCGGGTTCTTCTCGATCACGCCGCATCGAGGCGAAGGAGAGGAGCCGCGCCGCCTCATCGTCCCGATCGGCGCGGTGAAGTCGATCGAGATCTCGGCGCCCGACCCCGAGCGCCCGTTCGGCTTCACAGCGATGGAGTAGCCTCGACAGGCTGAAAGCGCTTCCGACGTGGTGAGAAACGGCCGGGCGAGACGCTGAAGCGCCTCACCCTCTTGCACCTGCCGTTCTGCCGGAAAGGACGCGGGCGCCCGAGAGCGTCAGCCGCGGTACTGCAACTCGCGCCAGGAGGGCACGGGCGCAAGCTCCAGCAGCGTCCGCCCGCCCTGAGGCTCCGCGTATCCGAAGTCGCCGGTGTTCTCGATCCACGAAACGTCGAGCAGGCCCTCCTTGACGCGGTGGTCGAGCCACGCGCCTCGAAAGACGAGCTTGCGCAGCCAGTAGACGAGCGACTCGCCCTCGACGAGCGAGAGCCGCTCCCAGTGCCGGACGAGGTAGAGGCCGAGGCCGCTGCGGGGATCGGCGATCCGGCCGTCGGCGACGAGCTCGACGAGGTCGGCCGCCTCGTCGTCGTCGAGGTCGTTCGAGCCGATGAGACCGAGTCGCACACCGGCCGCCGTGACGCGCTCCTCGAAGTCCTTCGCATCGAACTCGAACCGATGACCGAGGAACTCGACCACGAAGTCGTCGCCGGAGCGGTAGTTGGCCGCGAGCATCGCGGTCAGCGTATCTACGCTTCACGACGTGAGACAGTGGAGGCTCGTCGGCGTAATGGCGTTCGTCGTGCTCGGCATCTGGCTCGGCGGCGCCGCGCTCACGAAGTACTCGCTCGAGCAGATGGCGTTCGTCACGCCGATCGCAGTCGTCGTGGTCGGGGCCACGGTGGGGATCGTGCTCCTGTGGGTGAAGGTGGTCGC
>JBOHBA010000261.1:0-3326 GCA_050698095.1 Gaiellaceae bacterium | reverse complement strand
GAGGTGCTGCGCCATGTGGAACGAGAAGAGCTTCTCCTCCGCCACGGCGGCGATCGGCGAAGCGAGCGCGAGGACGAGCAGTGCGAGTCCGGAGGCGAAGGTCGCGAGGCGCCACCCGGGAACGGGCTGGCCGCGGCTCGAGAGCGTGCGCGCTCGCTTCGCGTACGCGCCCGCGATCAGCCCAATCGGGACGAGCTGGAGCGGGTCGAAAGTCCAGCTCGTGACGAGCGAAGGCTCCACGCAATCACTGTATTCGGCAGCCCGTACACTCGCGGGGTGGGACCGAGCAAGGAGACGTACGCTGCGGCGGGCGTCTCGCTCACGACCGCGGAAGCCGTCATCGAGCGATTGCGCACCGCCACCGAGTCGACGGGAGCGTCTGGCTTCGGCTCGTTTGCGGGTCTTTACCCGCTGGATGGAGACCGATTCCTCGCGGCATCGACCGACTCCGTCGGCACGAAGCTCATCGTCGCGCGCGAGCGCGGGCAGCTTGGGGCGTGTGGCGCGGACCTCGCGGCGCACTGCATCAACGACGTCGCGACCTGCGGCGCCGAGCCGCTATTCCTCCTCGACTACGTCGCCGCGAACCGTATCGACCTCGAAATGGTCCTAGAGCTGGTCGAGGCCGCGGCCGAGGTCTGCCGTGAGGCCGGCTGCGCGCTGATCGGCGGCGAGACCGCGGAGCTGCCGGGCATCTACCGAGACGGCGAGCTCGACTTCGCAGGCACGTGCGTCGGCCTCGTCGAGCGGAATCGCGTAATCGACGGGTCGCGGATCGAGGCCGGCGACGCCGTCATCGGTCTCCCCTCGGCAGGGGTCCACGCAAACGGCTTCACGCTGGTGCGGCGCGTACTCGAAGCGGAGGACTACGCGGGGGAAGACCTTCTCGCGCCGACAGCGCTCTACCTGGACGACGTGCGGCGACTGCGCTCGACCAAAGACGTCCGTGGCCTCGCCCACGTCACCGGGGGCGGGATTGCCGGCAACCTCGCCCGCATCCTTCCCGACGGACTCCAAGCCGAGCTCGACTGGGGCTCGTGGGTGCGCCCGCCCGTCTTCGACTGGCTGGCGCGGCACGTCGCCGAGGACGAGCTCCGTCGCGTGTTCAACCTCGGGATCGGCTACGTGGCCGTTGTTCCCGATCCGGGGGACGAGCGCGTCATCGGAACCGTGGCGCTCGCGTGATCGGCGTCCTCGTCTCCGGTGAAGGCTCCAACCTGCAGGCGCTGCTCGACGCACGGCTTCCGGTCGTTGCGGTCGCGTCGAGCGAGAACGGCGCGCGGGCGCTCGAGCGAGCCGCCGGCGCCCGCGTCGCGAATCGGGCGTTCGCACTCGACGACTTCCCCGATCGCGACGCACGCGACGCGGCGATGGCCGGCTGGCTCGAAGAGCACGGCGTCGAGCTCGTGGTCTGCGCCGGATTCATGCAACTCCTGCGCCCCCTCTTCCTCGATCGCTTCCGAGGCCGCGTCGTCAACATCCATCCGGCTCCGCTGCCCGACTTCCCGGGAGCGCATCCACTCGAGGACGTCCTGGCAGCCGGCGCTCCGAAGGCGGCCGCTACCGTCCACTTCGTCGACGAGGGCGTTGATACCGGCGCCGTGATCGCGACCGAGCCCGTCGCCGTAAAACCCGGCGACACAGTCGAGACGCTTCGTGCGCGGGTTCACGAGGCCGAGCACCGTCTCCTCCCGCGAGTGGTTCGTGAGCTGTGCGCGCGCTGATCTCCGTCTACGACAAGACCGGTCTCGTGCCGTTCGCGCAGGGCCTCTCCGACCTCAGCTTCGAGCTCGTGTCGAGCGGAGGGACAGCCGACGAGCTCGAGGAAGCAGGCATCGCTGTGACGCGCATCGAGGATCTCACGGGGTTCCCGGAGATGCTCCACGGTCGCGTGAAGACGCTACACCCGAGCATCCACGCAGCCATCCTGGCGCGCCACGACGTCGCCGAGGATCGCACCTCCCTGAAGAAGCAGGGGATCGAGCCGTTCGACCTCGTCTGCGTGAACCTGTACCCGTTCGCACGTACCGCTGGTAACCCGAACGCCGGCGAGAACGAGATCATCGAGATGATCGACGTCGGTGGGCCCGCGCTGCTGAGAGCTGCCGCGAAGAACCACGGCTCCGTCACAGCCGTGTGCCGGCTCGACGATTACGACGCGGTGCTCGCGGAGCTTCAGGCCGGCGGCGCGACGTCGCCCGAGTCACGTAAGCGCCTCGCCGCGACCGCGTTCGCGACGACCGCGGCATATGAGGCCGCGATCGCGACCTGGTTCCTGCAGGACCAACCGTTCCCCGAGACGATCTCGCTCGCGTTCGACAAGACGCTCGAGCTCCCCTACGGCGAGAACCCGCACCAGCAGGCGGCGTACTACGCCGAGCGGGGACGCAGGACCCACATCCTGGCTCGCGTCGAGCAGCTGCAGGGGAAGTCGCTTTCCTTCAACAATCTCAACGACCTCTCGGCAGCGCGTCTGCTTGCCCACGAATTCGACGATCCGGTATGCGTCATCGTCAAGCACGCGACCCCCTGCGGCGTCGCCGAGGCGACCACGATCGAGGAGGCGTATACAGGAGCTCTTTCAGCCGACCCCGTCTCGGCGTACGGCGGGGTCGTCGTCTCGAACCGCGAAGTGACCGCCGCCCTCGGCACTGCGCTCGCAGAGCAGTTCATCGAGGTGCTCCACGCGCCCGGCTACGACGCGAAGGCGCTGGAGACGCTCGCCCGCAAGCCCTACGTGCGGGTGCTCGAGAACACCGAGCGCCGGGCCATTAGACCGGAGCCCGACTACCGGCGCGTGCTCGGTGGCCTCCTCGTGCAGGACCGCGACCTGGACATCGTCGAGCGCGACGACATGGAGCTCGTGTGCGGTGCGCTGTCCGACGCGCAATGGGACGACCTCGTGTTCGCCTGGCGGGTCGCGAAGCACGTGACGTCGAACGCGATCGTTCTCGCGAGCGGGAGAAGGACGATCGGGATCGGCGCGGGGCAGATGAGTCGTGTCGACGCCGTCCGGATCGCGCTCGAGAAGGCGCGCGAGCTCGGCCACGAGCTCGAGGGCGCGGTGCTCGCCTCCGACGCCTTCTTCCCGTTCGCGGACGGGCCGCAGCTCGCGCTCGAAGCGGGAGTGACGGCGTTCATCCAGCCGGGCGGATCGAAGCGCGATGCCGAAGTGATCGAGGCGGTGTCGGCCGCGGGCGCCGCGATGGTCTTCACGCACCGGAGGCACTTCCGCCACTGATGGACGACTTCGATCTCGATGTCCGTCGCCACGTCTACTTCTCGGTCGTCGTGAACGGGCGGCCACCGACGACGTCGGAGACCGC
>JBOHBA010000260.1:0-2875 GCA_050698095.1 Gaiellaceae bacterium | reverse complement strand
CCTCGCGGTCGGGCGAACGAACGAGGCCGACCGCGCCGGGCGGCAGCCCTGCCGCGACAAGCGCCGGCCGGAGAATCTCGTCCACGAGGACGGTCACGGTGCCGAGTGCGGCCGCACCGGTTCGCAGCATCGCGGCGTTCAGGCTCTTCAGGAGCTGGCCTGCGACGTCGAGCGCGACTTTCGGCCGCGCCTCGAAGTTCGCGCCGACCGTCCCGATCGGGATTCGCCGCTCGCTGACGCGGAGACCGTTCGGCATCGTCCACGCACCGGCTTCCCGCTCGAGCGGCTCGATCTCGGCCATCACGTCGAGCTGCCGCGCCAGGCCCTCGACGCGCCCGTCGTCGAGCCGCAGGCGATCGAGCGCGCCCTCGTCGAGTGAGCCCTGCGCGCTTCGAGCATCGGAAGCGTTCGCCTCGAGGATCGCTGCACGCTTCTCTCGCACCAATGCCGCCGCGTGCCTGAGCGCTTCCGCGACCGAGTCGTCACCGAGCAGCGGGCCCGCGCGGTTCGCCTCGGTCGCCTCGCTTTCGATCAGGTCTCGGAGCGTCACTTCAGTTTGTATACTGGCTGCCGGCAGCGGGCGTTGTCTCGCTCCGCATCAAGAGAGGCTGAGGGTCCGGCCCTGTGAAGCCTCGGCAACCTACTCGACGAGCAAGGTGCCAACCCCGGATGGATGTGTCGAGCGACTTCAAGGAGGTAGGACATGCCCGCCGTTTCCCTTCGTTGCAGGATCTGTGAGACACACCACGCCCTCGAGGCTGTCGGAGTGTGCTCTCGGTGCTTCGGCCCGCTCGATCCGATCTACGACGAGGACACGCTCGCGCGGACTCTGACGCGAGAGTCGATCGAGGCCGGGCCGCCGTCCTTGTGGAGGTATGCGCCGCTTCTCCCCGTCGCGCCGCCGGAAGAGGCACGCCTCGCGCCCGGCTTCACCCCCCTTGTTTCGGCCCCGCGCCTTGCGTCCGCGCTCGGCGTGGGCGAGCTCTATCTCAAGCTCGACACGGCGAATCCGACGCATTCGTTCAAGGACCGCGTCGTCGCGGTCGCAGCCGCCAAGGCGCACGAGCTCGGCCTCGGCACGCTCGCCTGCTCCTCGACCGGCAACCTCGCGAACGCTGTCGCCGCACGAGCGGCCGCCGAGGGGATGGAGGCTGTCGTCTTCTGCCCGGACGATCTCGAGCCCGAGAAGCTCACCGCGACGGCCGTCTACGGCGCGACGATCTACGCCGTCAACGGCAACTACGACCACTGCAGCCGCCTCACGGTCGAGCTCTCGTTCGAGCTCGACTGGGCGTTCGTGAACGTGGGCCTGCGTGCGTACTACGCGGAGGGCTCGAAGACGCTTGCGTTCGAGATCGCGGAGCAGCTCGGCTGGGAGCTGCCTGACGCCGTCATCAGCCCGATCGCCTCCGGCGCCCTCTTCACGAAGATCGGGCAAGGCTTTGCGCAGCTCGCGAGGCTGGGCCTCGTGGATGGAGAGCCGCCGCGCCTCTACGGAGGGCAGGCCGAGGGCTGCTCGCCGGTAGCCACCGCTTTCGCCGAGGGCGGGAAGGTGACGCCTGTGCGCCCGCAGACGGTCGCCCGCTCGCTCGCCATCGGCAACCCCGCAGACGGCGATCCCGCTGTGGCCACCGCCCGTGCAACGCGAGGAGCGATCTACGCGGTGCCCGAGGACGAGGTGGGGGAAAACATGGCCCTCCTCGCGGAGACGAGCGGCGTGTTCGGCGAGACAGCCGCCGGCGTGACGCTCGGCGCGCTCCGGGAAGCCGCGCTACGGGGCGAGGTCGGAGCGGACGATCGAGTCGTGCTGCTCGTCACGGGCGACGGCCTGAAGACTCCGGATCCGGTTGCTTCGAGGTTGCAGCCGATCGAGATCGAAGCCGACGCGGATGCGCTTCTCGATCGTCTCGGGGTGGCGACGTGACGAGCTCTGCCCGCGCCCGCCCGGCGTAGCTTACGCCGTAACGGATTGCCCCGCCGGTGGACGGAACGCGGACAACCCTGACTTCTGGAGGAGCAAGATGCGAGACGAAACTCAAGGCCCGAGCCTGCGTGCCGGGGCCGTGTACATGCAGACGAACGAGCCCGAGAGCAACCGACTCCTGGCGTTCGAACGCGCAGAAGACGGAACCTTGACGCCCGCCGGCGACTACGAGACCGGAGGCGCCGGGGACGGCGTTCCGCACGTGACCTCTCAGGGATCCGTCGTGCTTACGGGTGACGGCCGGAACCTGCTCGTGACGAATGTCGGGAGCGGCGACCTGAGCGTCTTCGGATTGGGCGAGAGCGGGCCCGTGCTCGCTCAGACAGTTCCGACAGGCAGCGCGCCGAAGAGCGTCGCGGAGCACGAGGGCCTTGTGTACGTGCTGAACCCCGGTGCGCCGTCGCTTGTCGGGTTCCGCCTCACCGGCTCGACGATCGAGCCGCTCACGGGGTCGACCCGAGAGCTCGAGGACGGGTCGGACTCGGCCCAGATCGGGTTCAGCCCCGACGGCGCGACGCTGGTCGTGACCCAGCGCGGGGCAAACGCGATCGTCGCCTATTCAGTCGACGCTGCCGGCTACCTCGGCGTTCCGCGCGTACAGCCGTCCTCGGGTCCCACGCCGTACGGGTTTGCCTTCACGAAGCGCGGCGCTCTCGTGGTGACCGAGGCCTTCGGCGCCCAGATGGGCAAGGCCGCGGCCTCCTCGTACCTCCTGAGCGGTGGCCGCACCGAACCGGTCTCGCGTTCGGTCGCAAACGGCCGCAGCGAGATCTGCTGGGCTGTCATCACGAACGACGACCGCTATGCGTTCACGACCAACTTCGCGGACGGTGCCGTCTCGCGCTACGCGATCGGCGCCGATGGCAGCATCACGCTCGAGGATGCCACCGC
>JBOHBA010000259.1:0-8998 GCA_050698095.1 Gaiellaceae bacterium | reverse complement strand
GGGTTGCGCTTGTGCGGCATCGAGGACGACCCCTTCTGGGCCCCCTGCTCGAACGGCTCCTCCGCCTCGCGCACCTCCGTGCGGGCGAGGTGCCGAATCTCGAGCGCGAAGCGATCGAGGGAGGACGCGACGAGCGCGAGCGCCGAGAGCAGCTCGGCGTGACGATCGCGCTGGAGGATCTGTGTCGAGCTCGGCGCCGGCTCGAGCCCCAGTGCCTCGCAGGCGATTCGCTCGACCTCGGGAGTCGTGGTCGCGTACGTACCAACGGCGCCCGAGAGCTTTCCGACGCGCATCCCGGCGAGCGCGCGCTCCATTCGCTCACGATCCCGCGCGAGCTGGAACGCCCAGCCTGCGAGCTTCAGCCCGAACGTCGTCGGCTCGGCGTGGACACCGTGCGTGCGCCCGATCGTCAGCGTGTCGCTGTGCTCCTCGGCGCGCTTCGCGACTGCGGAGAAGGCGCGCTCGATGCCTTCGAGCACGAGTTGCCCGGCGTCTTGCACCGTGAGTGCGAGGGCCGTGTCCAGCACGTCGGACGATGTGAGGCCGTAGTGCAGCCACCGGCCGTCGTGGCCCAGGTCAGCCGAGACCGTATCGACGAACGCCGCGACGTCGTGGTTCGTCACCCGCTCGAGCTCCGCAACCCGCTCGGCGCTCGGCGCTCGGGCGCGGTCGCGAACTGCCCGAGCAGCGCCAGCCGGGACGACGCCGACTCGGGCCCACGCGTCGAGCGCGGCCAACTCGACTGCCAGCCAACGCTCGAGCTTTGCGTCCTCCGACCAGACGCGCACCATGGCCGGCCTCGCGTAGCGGGAGATCACCCGTCGATTCTAGTCAGCGTGCCTGTTGGTCAGTTGGCACGTTCTCGGCACACATCCGATCACCACCCGTACGACTTTCCCCGATAGGCTCAAAGGTGGGTGGAGGCGAGGGGTGGCCCCACACGCCGTGCCCGTTCAGCCCTCCAAACGCCCAGAAAGGCTCGGCGGACCCCCGCCACCCACCGCAGCCTCGGCGACGTCCGTGCGATACCGCATGCCGGCGAACTGGACGCAGCTCGCGGCGGCGTACGCCATGTCCCTCGCGGCGGCGACGGTCTCACCGAGCCCGGTCACGCCGAGGATCCGCCCGCCGTTCGTCACCAGCTGCCGACCGTGAAGCGCCGTTCCGGAATGGAACACGAGCGCCCCGGTCGCTTCCGCGTCGTCGACCCCCGAGATCGGAGTCCCTCGGTCTCCTGTCGCGG
Source organism: Gaiellaceae bacterium (assembly GCA_050698095.1). Taxonomy (GTDB): domain Bacteria; phylum Actinomycetota; class Thermoleophilia; order Gaiellales; family Gaiellaceae; genus GMQP-bins7. The sequence goes on along the minus strand of JBOHBA010000259.1, from coordinate 7,755 downwards.
GATATCCCTCCGCGACGAGCACGACGGTCACGGCGGCGCCGCCACCGACGCCAAGCGTGCTGCCGCCGAGCTCGCCCGCCGCTGCTGCCGCAAGAACCTCGAGAAGGTCACCCTCGAGGAGAGGAAGAACGGCCTGCGTCTCCGGATCTCCGAAGCGGCAGTTGAACTCGAGAACCCGGGGGCCATCCTCGGTCAGCATCAGGCCTGCGTAGAGCAGACCGACGAACGGCGCGCCGCGCCGATCCAGCTCGGCAAGCACGGGTCGGTGCACGCTCGACACGAGCTGCTCCACCTCGGCCGGCCCTATCCCCGAAACCGGCGCATACGAGCCCATCCCGCCCGTGTTCGGGCCCTCGTCGCCGTCAAGGGCTCGCTTGAAGTCCTGAGCGGGGACGAGTGGGAGCGCGCGTTGCCCATCGCAGACGGCGAACAGCGAGACCTCGCTTCCCTCGAGGAACTCTTCGACGACAACCTTTTCCCCGAGCGAGCCGACTGCGCGCAACGCGGCATCCAACTCCTGCTGCGATCGACAGACGTGCACGCCCTTCCCCGCGGCAAGCCCGTCTGCCTTGACGACGCACGGAAGTCTGGCAATCGCGAGTTGTGTGGCCGTCGGCACGCCGGCGGCAGCCATGACCTCCTTCGCGAACGACTTCGAGCCCTCGATCGCCGCCGCCCTCTTTCCCGGACCGAAGACGGGAATGCCAAACCTCCGCAGCACGTCGGCGAGCCCCAGAACCAGCGGAACCTCCGGGCCGACGACGACGAGCTCGATGTCGAGCGACCGCGCGAGACCCAGCAGCCCCTCCGCGTCCTCGGCCCGAATCGGATGGCAGTCGGCCAGTCGAGCGATCCCCGGGTTTCCCGGCGCGGCATGCAGCTCGGTCAGCGTCGTGGACTGCGCCAGCTTCCAGGCGAGTGCGTGCTCGCGACCGCCGGAGCCGACGAGGAGTACGCGCATCGCGTCGAGTCTATTGTCGCGTGACAGGAAGCGATCCAGCGCCGACGCTCTTCATCCGCGGCGCATCCAGCCGGAATGTTCGACTCGGCCCAGGCGTACGATCGGCCAGTGGGGCGAATGTAGGCGGGACGTCTAGAGAGCCTCTATCCGAGCGCGAGCACGCGCTCGCGCGCCGCGCCCGTCCCGACGAGCGTCACGGGGACGCCGAGTGCAGCCTCGACGAAGGAGACGTACGCGCGCGCCGCTGCTGGCAGCTCGTCCTCGATCGCCGTCCCCCATCCCGGCAGCGTCTCGAACACCGGGCGGCAGTGATGGAAGTCGCTCTGATGCGCGGGAAACTCCTCGGTCTCGGCGCCGTCCTCGAGTCGGTACCGAACACACACCGGGATCTCCGCGAACTCGGAGAGCACGTCGAGCTTCGTCAGCGCGAGCGCGGTGATCCCGTTCACGCGGACGGCGAACCGGAGAGCCACCAGGTCGAGCCAGCCACAACGCCGCTCCCGGCCGGTCACCGTGCCGAACTCCTGGCCGAGGGACTGCACGCGCGCGTGCTCCGCCCCTTCGATCTCGCTCGGGAACGGGCCCTCTCCAACGCGGGTGACGTACGCTTTCGACACGCCCAGAACCTCGTCGATGCGGTTCGGTCCGATGCCGAAGCTCACCGCCGCACCCGCGGCGATCGGGCTGGACGACGTGACGAACGGATACGTGCCGTGGTCGAGGTCGAGCAGCGTTCCCTGCGCTCCCTCGAAGAGAACGCGCTCGCCCGAGCGCAGCGATCGGTCTGCGAGGAGCGACGTGTCGGCGACGTACGGGCCGAGGCGCTCGGCCAGACGGAGGTGCATCTCCACGAGCTCCTCGCCGTCGAATGGCTCGAGCTCGTAGACGCGTTGCAGCCAGACGTTCTTCTCGACAGCCGCCAGCTCGATCTTCTGACGCAGGATCTTCGGGTCGAGCAAGTCCTGGACACGGATCCCGATTCGGGTCGCCTTGTCCGCGTAGGCCGGGCCGATTCCGCGCCGCGTCGTCCCGATCTGCAGGCGGCCGAGCCTGCGCTCCCTCGCGCCGTCCAGCGCAACGTGCCAGGGCATAATCAGGTGCGCGTTGCCGGAGACGAACAGGCGATCGCGGGTCTCGTGGCCCCGCGCCTCGAGCTCGTCGAGCTCGTCGACGAGGACCCCCGGGTCGACAACGCAGCCGGCGCCGATGGCGCTTCGCTTGCGGGCGATGATCCCGGTCGGGATCTGCCGGATCTTGTAGGTCGTGCCGGCGACGACGATCGTGTGGCCGGCGTTCGGACCGCCCTGGTAGCGGCACACGAGATCGGACTCCTGCGCGAGCAGGTCGACGATCTTTCCCTTGCCCTCGTCACCCCACTGCGCGCCGACGATGACGGTCGCGGGCACGCGCGCCAGTCTTGCAAAAGCCGCAGTCGCCGAGGTCAGGCGCGTGCGGCTGCAGCCGCGAGGTCGGGCTCGTCCAGCGGGATCGGTCCGACCGTCGCCACCGCCGGGAGCCCGGAGGCGGCACACGCGCTTTCCGCGCCGGCTCGCTCGCCGGCGAAGTAGTCGGCCGCTCCCCCGAGGCTTCGGAGCCTTGCCAGGAGCGGCAGCGCCGCTGCAGTCGCGACACCGCCCACGACGAACGCCGTACCGACCGCGCGCGCCTCACCGAGCGCGCCCAGACCGACCTGCCCACCGATCCCGCCACCGCTCGAGACCATCGAATCGAAGGAGACGACCGTCGCGCGCTGCTCGCTCGGAACGATCTGGTGGAGGTAGGCCGAGCGCACGGGGCTCGTCACGCCGAAGGATGCCGTCACCAGGAGGAGCGCCGGCAGCGCGATCCAGAACGACCCGGCAAACCCGAGCACGACCGCGGCACAGGTCTCGAGCGCGGCCGCGCCGAGCAGCAGCGTCGTGCGCCGTCCGCAGAAGCGCGACGCGAAGCTGACCACCTGATTGCCCGCCATCATCGACAGCGCGATGCCCGCGGCGACGAGACCGGCGATCCAGATCGCGCCACTGTCGAGCAGGTCGAGAAGGTACGGCTGCGACGCGTAGAACGCCCACGTGAAGAACCCGACCTGCACGCATGACGCGAGCATGAGGAGGCGCAGCGGCCGCTGCCCCCAACCGAACTGGACGCCGGCCTTGGCATTCCGCGCGATCTCGCCCGGGAGCTCGGCGGCCGTGACGCGTCTGGGCGTGAAGCCGAGATCGTGCATCACCGCGAACGCCACGACGAACACGGCAGCGAGCAGCGCCGTGCGGACGAGATACGGAATCGCGAGATCGATCTGGCCGAGCAGTCCACCGCCGACAGTGCCGGCGAGCATCGCGCCGCCCGTGATCTGCTGGCCGCGCGCGAACACGCGGTCGAGGAGGCCCTGGTACCCCGTGACCGCGAGCGCGTCGACGAGCCACGCCTCCATCGCGCCCGAGTAGAACGTGAAGCCGAGGCCCATCCCGACGGACACGATCGAGAAGGCGACGACGCCCGCCTCTACCTGAGCAAGCGTCACGTACAGGAGCGTCGTGACGGCTAGCACCGACACCGAGAGCAGGAACGACACCCTCCGCCCGAGCGTGTCCGCGATCACCCCGGTCGGGATCTCGAAGACGACCATGCCTGCGGAGAACGCCGCGTTCGCGACGAACACCTCGAAGAAGCTGAGGCCGGCGTCGAGGAGGAAGAGCGTGTTGACGCCCCAGATGGCCGCCGCGGAGAGCGTGTACAGACCGGCGAGCGTGAAGTAGCCCGCGAGAACGCGGCGGCTCTCGGGCGGTGGCGTGAGCGCTGCTTCGACCACGGCCGAAGCCTAGTGTCGCCCCGCCGCCTGCACCTCGCCTACGTGAGCGGCACGCGACGATCCTCCGCACCTAGGCCGCTGCCAGATCGGCGAACTTCGCGTAGCGGCGAAGGAACGAGAGCTTAACCGTCCCCGTCGGGCCGTTTCGGTGCTTGGAGAGGATGACCTCCGCGATTCCCTGCTGGTCGGACTCCTCGTGGAGGTAGTACTCGTCGCGGTAGACGAAGAAGACGAGGTCCGCGTCCTGTTCGAGCGATCCCGACTCGCGCAGGTCCGAGAGGAGCGGGCGCTTGTCCTGGCGCTGCTCGACCGCACGCGAGAGCTGGGACATCGCGAGGATCGGGACCTCGAGCTCGCGCGCGAGCACCTTGAGGGCGCGCGAGATCTGCGAGACCTCCTGCACGCGGTTCTCCACGCTAGCGCCCGCGGTCATGAGCTGGATGTAGTCGACGACGATGAGGCCGAGGTTCGGCTCTCGCGACTTGAGCCGCCTCGCCTTGGAACGGAGCTCCATGATCGTGATCGAGCCGGAGTCGTCGACGTAGATCGGCGCCTTCATCAGCCGATCGCAGGCGGTCGTCAAGCGTGGCCAGTCGTCGGGTGCGAGCCGGCCGCTCCGCAGCCGCTGCGACTCGACCTTGGCCTCGCTGCACATCATCCGCTGCGTCACCTCGGACTTCGACATCTCGAGCGTGAACAGGGCGACCGGCGTTCCGTGGCGCACGCCGAGGTTGGCGGCGATGCAGAAGCCGAGCGCGGACTTCCCCATCGAAGGCCGCGCAGCGAGGATCACGAGGTTCCCCGGCTGAAATCCAGAGGTGAGCAGGTCGAGCTCGCGGAACCCGGCAGGAATACCGGTGATCTCGGCGCCGGACTCGTACAGCTGCGTGATGCGCTCGAAGCTCTCCTTGAGGAGCACTTCGATGTGCGCGAAGTCGCTGGTGATGCGCTGCTGGCCGAGCTCGAACACGATCTGCTCGGCGCGATCGACGAGATCGGTGACCTCGCCCGGCCGGTCCTGGCCGAGGCGCGTGATCTCCTGGCCGACGCGGACGAGGCCGCGTAGGGTTGCCATCTCCTTGACGATGCGCGCGTAGTGCTCGACGTTCGACGTCGAGGGGACGAGCGCGGCGAGCTCGGCCACCCGCGCCTGCCCGCCGACAGCGTCGAGCTCGCCGCGTTCGTCGAGCTCGTCGACGAGCGTGATCGCGTCGACGGGCTCGCCTTTCGCCCACAGGGCGAGCGCCGCGCGGTAGGCCTTCGCATGGCTCTCGCGATAGAAGTCGCCCGCGCCGAGGATCTCGCTGACGGTGCCCACCGCGGTCGCCGAGAGCAGCATCGCTCCCAGCACCGACTCCTCGGCCTCGAGGTTCTGGGGCGGCACGATCGCGCTGAGGCGCTCGACCGCCGTCGAGCTCATCGATCGCACCCAGCGCAGGCGCAGCTCACAGAGCGGGAGTCAAGCCGTCGGGACCGGACGCGTCCAGCCTGAGCATCGCCCGGCTCCCGTGCAGGGAGAACGGAACACACGTTCCCATGTTATCCCCGCCTCCGGACGCCCTGTCGACAGGCCGCGGGGAGTTGTCCAGCCGAAAACATGCGCACAGAGCGAGAAGTTCGTGCCGCTCTCCACAGCCCTGTGGGCAGGCGTGACTCCGACGCGACCGACGGCGGCGTTCGAGATGCGTAGACTCGCACGCAATGTCCACGTTCACCACCCGCCGCTTCCGTGGCCGGCCGACGCCCGCAGCGGGCGCGACGGCCTGCGCCGCGTAGCCAGCACTACCTTCGAAGCGACGCTCTCGCTGCCGAGCTCGTGCGCGGCGCCGAGATCGTGCGAGGCGCGCTCGTGCTCGACATCGGCGCCGGCAGCGGCCGGCTCACCGAGTACCTCGCGCGGGTAGCCGACCGCGTCATCGCGATCGAGGTCGACCCCTCATTGGCGCACTCCCTGGAGGGTCGCTGGGCGAACGTCCGCGTTGTCACGGGCGACGCAGCCCAGTTCGCGCTCCCTGCCGAGCCGTATCGCGTGGTCGCGAACCTCCCCTTCCACCGGACGACCGACCTCCTGCACATGCTTCTCGAGCCGCAAGGTCACCTGCAGCGAGCCGACCTCATCATCGAGTGGAACGTGGCCGTCAAGCGCGCCCTGCCTTGGCCGAGCTCGCTCAACAGCGTCTACTGGGGAGCGTTCTTCGAGACGAGTATCGCGCGTCGGCTGCATCGAAGCACCTTCACCCCGGTGCCGGCAGTCGATGCCGGCGTGCTCGTCGTACGACGGCGCGCCGCGCCGCTTGTCGATCCGCGCGCAGCAGCCGAGTATCGACGCTTCGTCGCAGTTGGATTCCGTAAGGGGCTCCGGCGCGTCGCGCGCTCGAGCGCCACGAGAGGCCGACTCGCCCGTGACCTCGATGCCCACGAGTGGGCTGCGCTCTTCAGTCCCGGCTCTGACGCGCAATCACGCCTTCGACGAGTATTGCCTAGAAGCGTTTGATCGCGTTCGTCACGAGTGGGCGTAGGAGGCGCGAGAGGCCCGCGGCCCCTGCAGCCGTCAGGTGCAGGCCGTCCGAGCGAAACCACGGTTTCCCGCGGCTGTAGTCGTTCCAGTCGGCGACGACGAGGCCCCGCCAGCGACGGGTCGCCTTCATGATCCGCGCGTTGCTCCGCGCGTAGTTGGACGTCGTCTCGCGCAGCGTCACCCAGACGACGGTACGTACCCGCGCTGCCTCGAGCGCCCGCATGACCCGGTCGACGTCGTAGACCGCGGTCCAGTCGTTGTAGCCGACGTCGACCACGACGACTGAACCGAGCGAGCTGCCGTGCGAGCGGATCAGGTCGAGTGCCGTCCGCGGCTCGGCTCCCTGAAACGCACAGCTCGCCGCGACCAGCCGACGGCATGCCGCCGTATCGGAGCGAAGGTCGAGACCGCGACCGAGATACCGCCGCGCGGACGGCACGTAGTCGAGCGACTCCGCGATCGAGTCGCCGATGAGCGTCACCCGTGGCTGCGCGCCGGACGTCGCCGACGCCACCCCGGCTCCGAGGAGGACGACTGCGATGACGCCGGCGGCAAGTGTCGCAGCGCGCACGAGCCTGATTTTCGGCCTGCGGCCGGCTAGTCCTCGACCTCTGTGGGCGGTTCAGCGGGAGACTCGGCGGCGTCCGCGTCCTCGCCGGCCTCCTCGGCCGCCGGTGCGTCGTACTCCGCCAGAACCTCTGCGATCACGCTGTCGACCGCGACATGCTCGGCCTCCGCCTTGGCGGCTTCAGCGGCTTCCGCCGCGGCCTCTGCGGCCTCGAGCGCGGCGAGCTCCTCCTCGGGCGGCAGCTCCCCGCCCTCGGGAACGACGAGCGTCTTGACCTCGACGTCGACGTCTTGGAAGACCTCGATCGGGATCGCATAGCGGCCGATGCGCTTGATCGGGTCGAGCGAGATCTTGCGCCGGTCGACGCGGATCTTCCGAGTGCGCCAGAGCTCGTCGGCGACGTCCGACGACGTGACGGAACCGAAGAGCGAGCCGGTCGGCCCCGCCTTGACCTCGAAGCGAAGCACTGTCTTGGAGAGCACCTCCGCGATCTCGGACGCCTGCTCGGCCGTACGCGCCTCGTGCTTCGCACGCTGCGCGTCGACGCGGCTCAGCTCGGCGACGCGGGCAGGCGTCGCCGTCTCGGCGAGACGCCGCGGGAGCAGGTAGTTGCGGGCGTAGCCCCGGGCGACGTCGACGACGTCCCCGCGCAGGCCCAGCTTCTCGACGTCCGTCAGGAGAATGATCTGCATCGTTGCGTTCCTAGCCGACGTACGGGAGCAGAGCCATCTCCCGCGCGCGCTTGACGGCAGCCGCGACCTGAATCTGGTGCCGCCGGCACGCGCCTGTGATCCGGCGCGAGCGGATCTTCCCCCGCTCGGAGATGTAGCGCCGAAGCTGGGCGATGTTCTTGTAGTCGATCTCGGCGACCTTGTCCCGGCAGAAGTGGCAGCTCT
>JBOHBA010000258.1:0-2817 GCA_050698095.1 Gaiellaceae bacterium | reverse complement strand
GCGCTCGGGACGCTGCGCGACGCGACCAGCCAAGAGCTGGCGGAGGCGGCCGGGCTGAACGAGCGCTACGTCCGCGAGTGGCTCGGGGCGATGACGACAGGTCGGATCGTCGAGCTCGACCCGGCGACTCAGCGGTACTCGCTTCCTGCCGAGCACGCAGCGTGGCTCACGCGAGCCGCGTCCCCTGACAACCTGGCAGTCGAGGCGCAGTGGATCACGTCGCTCTCGACGGTCGAGGACGACATCGTCGAGTGCTTCCGCTCGGGCGGAGGCGTGCCCTACGAGCGCTACCCGCGCTTCCACGAGGTCATGGCCGAGGAGAGCGCGCAGACCGTCCTCTCGGTGCTCTTCTCGCACATTCTCCCGCTGGTTCCCGGCTTGACGGAGCGGCTGGCCGATGGCGCCGCGTTGCTCGATCTCGGCTGCGGACGCGGTCGCGCGCTGCTCATGCTGGGCGAGCGTTTTCCGCAGAGCACGTTTCGGGGATACGACCTGTCCGGCGACGCCGTCGCATACGCGACGGCACAGGCGGCAGAACGCGGCCTCGGGAACGTGACCTTCGAGCAGCGCGACCTGAGCACGTTCGACGTCGATGCGGAGCCTGAGGCGTTCACGTTCGTGACGACGTTCGACGCGGTTCACGACCAGGCGCGGCCGCTCGCGCTGTTGAAGGGCATTCGCCGGACGCTCGCGCCCGACGGGGTGTACCTGATGCAGGACATCCAGGGCTCGAGTCACCATCACGAGAACATCGACCACCCGGGCGGTCCTCTCCTCTACATGATCTCGTGCATGCACTGCATGACCGTGTCGCTCGCGCAGGGCGGCGACGGTCTCGGCGCGATGTGGGGCGACGAGAAGGCGCGCGAACTCCTCGCGGAGGCGGGCTTCTCGTCGGTGGACGTGCACCTGCTCGAGCACGACCCGTTCAACGCGTACTTCGTAGTGCGCCCGTGATCGGGGTCAGACCCCGGGACATGTCTAAGCCAGCTCCTCCGCTGTGTGCTCATACGGCGTCGAGCCCCCGGGGGGCGCCGTTCGGGACATGTCCGGGGGTCTGACCCCGGTTTGGTGGCCCACGAGGTGGAAGAAAAGAGCCCGGTTGACGCGGCGGCTGTCCGGTAGCTTGTGGTACCTGGCTCTTAGCCAGGTGCCTGCCGCTGGGGTAAGCGGCTCCCCGGGAAGGGAGCCCTCCGACCTCTCTCGCGGGCGTTCGCAGACGTCCGGGGTCTGGCTAAACCCAGACCCCGAGGCGGTTTGACCTCACTCTGGGCGACGTAAGCTCCGCCTCGTGTTGTTCACCACCCGGCCCGAGCTGCGCGGCACCTTCGGGATGGTCGCGTCGACGCACTGGCTCGCGTCGCAGACCGGGATGGCCGTGCTCGAGTGCGGCGGCAATGCGTTCGACGCCGCCGTCGCCACCGGGTTCGTGCTCCAGGTCGTCGAGCCGCACCTGAACGGGCCCGGAGGGGAGGTGCCCGCGGTGTTCTGGTCGGTCGATCGGGGCGAGCCGCTCGCGCTCTGCGGCCAGGGTGTCGCCCCGGCCGCGGCGACTATCGCGCGCTTCCACGAGCTCGGGCACGAGCTGATTCCGGGAACGGGCGTGCTCGCGGCGTGCGTCCCGGGCGCGTTCGGCGGCTGGCTACTTCTTCTGCGCGAGCTCGGCACCTGGCGGCTGGCAGACGTCCTCGAGCTCGCGATCGGCTACGCCGAGCGCGGATATCCGCTCCACGAGCGGATCCGTGCGACGATCGAGCTCAACGAGGAGCTCCTTCGCGGGTGGCCCGGATCGCGCGATCTGTACCTCCCCGTCCCGGAGGCCGGCACGCTCTTTCGGAACCCGGCGCTCGCGGCGACCTACAGGCGGATCGTCGATGAGAGCCGCGGAGGCTCGCGCGAGGAGGAGATCGAGCGCGCGAGGCTTGCGTTCTACGAGGGCTTCGTCGCCGAGGAGCTCGACCGCTTCAGCGCAAAGGAACAAGGCCTTCTCACCGGAGCGGACCTCGCAGCCTGGAGTGCGACGATCGAGCCCGTCGTCACCTTCGACTACCGCGGTCTCACCGTGTGCAAGACGCGCCCCTGGGCCGCCGGTCCGGTCGGCCTCCAGCAGCTCGCGCTGCTTCAGAGCTTCGAGCTCACCGAGCTGTCTCGCGCCGAGTTCGTCCACGTCCTGACGGAGTGCGCGAAGCTCGCGTTCGCGGATCGCGACGCCCTCTACGGCGACGCCGAGGTCCCGCTCGACACGCTGCTCTCGAAGGAGTACTCGGACGCGCGCCGCGCGCTCGTCGGAGAGGAGGCGTCGGCCGACTACACGCCAGGTCTCGGGCGCCTCCCACGTGTGCGCGAGGCGGCAGCGACGCCGGGCTCGGGCGAGCCCGGCCGCGGAACCGTGCACCTCGACGTCGTGGATCGCTTCGGCAACCTCTTCTCGGCGACCCCCTCCGGCGGCTGGCTCCAGAGCTCACCGGTCATCCCCGAGCTGGGCTGGCCGCTCGGCACGCGCGCGCAGATGTTCTGGCTCGAGGAGGGACTGCCTTCGTCTCTGAGACCCGGCGCCCGCCCGCGCACGACGCTCTGCCCGGGGCTCGCGCTTCGCCAGGGCGAGCCGTATCTCGCGTGGGGAACGCCCGGCGGCGACCAGCAGGAGCAGTGGGCGGTTCACGTCCTCCTCCGTCATATCGATCTCGGAATGAATCTCCAGGAGGCAATCGACGCGCCAGAATTCCATACGGATCACCTGATCTCGTCGTTCTTTCCGCGCGGTTTCGCCCGGAGGTCGCTCGCGCTCGAGTCGCGGTTCGACGCACGGACCGTTGC
>JBOHBA010000257.1:0-4241 GCA_050698095.1 Gaiellaceae bacterium | reverse complement strand
TCTCAGAGAACATCGTGCACGGCTCGGACTCGAAGGCGAGCGCGAAACGTGAGCTCGCGCTGTTCTTCCCCGACGGACTTGTCTGAGTCCGACCACGTCGCGGAGAACCGCGCGATCTGGACCGAGGCGAATGCCGAGTTCACCGGGCCGTCGGCGCCACGCGAGTGGGCCGAGGAGACGTTCACGTGGGGCGTGTTCTCGCACGCGGAGGAGGAGCTGGGCGTCCTCGGCGACGTCGCAGGACTCGACGTGATCGAGCTCGGCTGCGGGACGGCGTACTTCGCGGCCTGGCTCGCGAAGCAGGGTGCGCGACCGGTCGGCGTCGACCTGACGCCCGCGCAGCTCGAGACGGCTCGCGAGCTGCAGCGACAGACCGGCATCGTGTTCCCGCTGATCGAGGCGAACGCCGAGGACGTCCCGTTGCCCGACGCGAGCTTCGACCTCGCAGTCTCCGAGTACGGCGCGAGCATCTGGTGCGACCCGTACCTTTGGATACCGGAAGCGCATCGGCTGCTCCGTCCCGGCGGGCGTCTCGTCTTCATGCGCGGCAGTCCGCTCCTCATGCTCTGTGCGGTCGAGGATCCGGACTCCACGTCCGAGTGCCTCCAGCGCCCGCAGCTCGAGATGTACAGGTTTGCGTGGGCGGAAGGGGGCGTACAGTTTCCCCTCGGTCACGGCGACCTGCTCCGTGTACTCCGCGGCGCGGGCTTCGAGATCGAGGCTCTCATCGAGCTCTTCGCTCCGGAAGACGCCGTGACCCACGAGTACTACTCTCACGTCACCGCCGACTGGGCGCGGAAGTGGCCGGCTGAGGAGATATGGGCAGCGCGCAAGCCGGACTCGCCGAGAAGCTGACGTTCATCGGCTCGCAGGGCGACGAGCTCGCGGCTCGTTGCGACCTGCCTGCAGGAGAACCCGTCGCTACGGCGCTCTTCGCCCATTGCTTCACGTGCTCGAAGGACGTGTTCGCGGCGTCGCGGATCGCGGAGGGGCTCACCCGTCACGGCGTCGCCGTGCTGCGATTCGACTTCACCGGGCTCGGATCGAGCGAGGGCGACTTTGCGAACACGACGTTCTCGTCGAACGTGAACGACCTCGTCGCCGCGGCCGACTACCTGCGGGAGGCACACGACGCACCAGCGCTGCTGATCGGTCACTCTCTTGGTGGGGCGGCGGTGCTCGCTGCTGCCGCGCGGATACCCGAGGCGCGGGCGGTCTGCACAATCGGCGCGCCGGCCGACCCGTCGCATGTGCAACACCTGCTCGAGGACTCGCGCGCGGAGATCGTCTCACGCGGAGAGGCCGAGGTCACGATCGCCGGCCGGACGTTCCGCATCCGTCGCGAGTTCCTCGAGGACATCGAGGTCCAGCGCCTCGAAGCGGCCGTCTCGAGTCTCCGCCGCGCACTCCTCGTCATGCATTCGCCGCTGGACGAGATCGTCGACATCGACAACGCCGCACGGCTCTACGAAGCGGCGAGGCACCCGAAAAGCTTCGTCTCGCTCGACGGCGCTGATCACCTGCTGACGCGTCGTGAGGACGCGGAGTACGCGGCGGACGTGGTCGCAGCCTGGTCGTCGCGATACGTGCGCTGAGGCCCGGATGGCCGAGCTCGACGTCGTCACCGGAGCCTTCTCCTTTACCGGACGGCACATCGCGGAGCTGCTGCTCACGCGTGGACGTCGTGTTCGCACGCTTGCCCGACACCTTGACCCTGCGCATCCGCTCGCGGGCAAGGTCGACGTGGCGTCACTCGCGTTCGACGAGTCGCTCGCCGATTCCCTGCGCGGTGCCGACACGCTCTACAACACGTACTGGGTGCGATTCGAGCGCGGGGAGGCGACGTTCGACCGGGCGGTCGAGAACTCGGCCGCGCTCTTTCGCGCCGCGGCAGCTGCGGGGGTTCGTCGGATCGTCCACGTGAGTGTCGCGAACCCGGATCTGCGGTCGCCGTTTCCTTACTTCCGCGGGAAGGCGCAGACGGAGCAGGCGCTCGGTGGAATTGGTGTCTCACACGCGATCGTGCGTCCCACACTCGTCTTCGGGCCGGAGGACATCCTCGTCAACAACATCGCGTGGGGTCTCCGTCACATCCCGGTCTTTCTCATCGGCGCCGACGGATGCGGGGAGGTGCAGCCGGTGTCGGTCCGTGACACCGCATCCATCTGTGTCGAGGCCGGCGTGCGCGAAGACGACGTGATCCTGGACGCCGCCGGTCCGCAGCGCTGGGCGTATGCGGACTTCGTCGAGTTGATCCGCGTCGCGGTGAACGGCCGAGCGCGAGTCGGGCACACGTCGCTGCGCACCGCGCTCGTAGCAGCCCGGGTGGCCGGGTTCTTCCTCCGCGACGTCGTCGTCACGCGCGACGAGCTCGAGGCGCTCGAGGCGGGACTGCTCGTGTCGAACGAGACTCCGCTCGGTACCGAGCGGTTCGACGAGTGGGTGGCGGAGAACGGTCATGGTCTCGGGCGTCGTTACACCTCCGAGGTCGCCCGCAACTTCCGATGAGTGCTCGCCTATATCTCGCGTCGACGTCGCCGCAGCGCCGTGCGATACTCGAGCAGCTCGAGATTCCGTTCGAGGTCGTCCCGCCCTCGTACGTCGAGGACGATCCACCTGGCGTTGCGGCGGTCGAGCTCGCACGCACCCATGCCGAGGGCAAGGCGGGTTCCGTTCACGTCGCGGGTAACGTGACTCTTGGCGTCGACACGGCCGTCGTCCTCGACGGGCGGTTCTACGGAAAGCCAGTCGATGACGACGACGCGGCACGGATGCTCTGCGAGCTTTCAGGACGAGCGCACTCGGTCGTCTCGGGAATTTGTCTCCTCGGTGCGGGCGAGAAGCTAGTCGCGCACGAGGCCACCGAAGTCACGTTCCGGCACCTGAGCCACGACCTGGTCGAGTCGTACATCGAGAGCCGGGAATGGGAGGGACGTGCGGGCGCGTACGCGATCCAGGGCCTCGGCGGACGACTCGTCGAGCGGATCGAGGGCGACTACCTGAACGTCGTCGGCCTGCCCGGCGCGCTCCTCGTCTCGCTTCTCGAGCAGCACGCGCCGAATCTCCTGCAAACGCGCAGGTAGACTCGTCTCCCCCGATGGCCTGGTTCAAGTCCCTCACCGGCTTCGGCGGCCGCGACATGGCCGTCGACCTGGGCACCGCGAACACGCTCGTGTACGTGCGCGGTCGCGGGATCGTGCTCTCGGAGCCGTCGGTCGTGGCAATCGACCAGCGGACGGGCGAGGTGCATGCGGTCGGGGTCGAGGCGAAGCGGATGCTCGGGCGCACGCCCGGCACCATCTCCGCGATTCGCCCGCTCAAGGACGGCGTGATAGCCGACTTCGACGTCACCGAGCAGATGCTCCGGCACTTCATCCAGAAGGTGCACCAGCACCGCTTCGCGCATCCGCGCGTCGTCGTGTGCGTGCCCTCGGGCGTCACCGGTGTCGAAAAGCGTGCAGTCGAGGAGGCGACGCTCTCGGCGGGTGCGCGGCAGGCGTACCTGATCGAAGAGCCCATGGCAGCAGCGATCGGCGCGGGTCTTCCGGTCGCGGAGCCAACAGGGAACATGATCGTCGACATCGGTGGTGGCACCACCGAGGTCGCGGTCATCTCGCTGGGCGGCATCGTCGTCTCCCAGAGCATGCGAGTGGGCGGCGACGAGATGGACGAGGCGATCGTGAACCACATCAAGAAGGAGTACAAGCTCCTCGTCGGGCAGCAGACCGCCGAGGAGATCAAGCTCGAGATCGGCTCCGCTCACCGCCTGAAGGAGGAGCTGTCGGCCGAGGTGCGCGGGCGCGACATGCTCACCGGGCTCCCGAAGACGGTGATCATCTCCTCGGAGGAGATTCGGCGCGCGCTCGACGAGCCGGTGACGCAGATCATCGACGCGATGAAGTCGACGCTCGACAAGACACCGCCCGAGCTCGCGGCGGACATCATGGACCGGGGAATCGTTCTCGCCGGCGGGGGCGCGCTGCTCCAGAGCCTCGATGAGCGCGTCCGCTCCGAGACGCATATGCCCGTGCATCTCGCCGAAAGCCCATTGACCTGTGTCGCCGTCGGCTCCGGGCGCAGCCTCGAGGAGTTCGACGTCATCCATCGCGCGAGCCGCAGCCGGGTCGCGCGCAGGAACGGCCTGCTTCGGTACTAGATGGTTGATGCCACGATCTCGCGCGTACGGATGCGCGATCTGGCGCGCCGGGCGTGCGCTTCGCGACGGGAGAGTGGCCCCAAGG
>JBOHBA010000256.1:0-9482 GCA_050698095.1 Gaiellaceae bacterium | reverse complement strand
GGATCCGGTCGCCGCCCGTCCCGTACAGAAACCGGTTCTGCTGCTCCGTCGTGAGATCGCGCCAGGGTGTGTCGAGGGAGATCTCGTAGCGCGCGGCGATCGCCTCGATGACGGACTCGTAGAAGCTCTGGCTCCCGATCGCCCAGGGAACCAGCGCGCCCTCGCTGATCGAGAGCGACGCGTCGGGGACGAGCAGGTCGGGGTCTATCTCGAGCTGCGAGCCGAGCCCGGTGCAGCGCGGACAGGCGCCGTGCGGCGAGTTGAAGGAGAAGACACGCGGCTCGAGCTCCGGCAGCGAGACGCCGTGGTCGGGGCACGCGATGTTCTCCGAGTAGGTGGTGGCCTCGCCGTCGACGACGTCGATCACCACGAGTCCTGCCGCGAGCGACGTCGCCGTCTCGATCGACTGCGTCAGGCGTTGGCGCAGATCCGCCTTCATCACGAGCCGGTCGACGACGACCTCGATCGTGTGCTTGAACTTCTTGTCGAGCGCGATGTCTTCCTCGAGCAGCCGCTGCTCGCCGTCCACCTTCACGCGCGTGAAGCCGTCGCGCCGGAGCTCCTCGAGGACGTCCTTGTACTCGCCCTTCCGGTCGCGAACGACCGGCGCGTTGACCGTGAACTTCGTGCCCTCCGGCAGGCGCAGCACCTGCTCGACGATCTGATCGAGTGACTGCCCTGCGATCGGACGCCCGCAGACCGGGCAGTGCGGCCTGCCGATCCTCGCGTACAGGAGTCGCAGGTAGTCGTAGATCTCCGTGACCGTGCCGACCGTCGAGCGCGGGTTGCGGGAGGTCGTCTTCTGGTCGATCGAGATCGCCGGCGAGAGGCCGTCGATCGAGTCGACGTCCGGCTTCTCCATCATCTGCAGGAACTGGCGGGCGTACGCGGAGAGCGACTCGACGTACCGGCGCTGCCCCTCGGCGTAGATCGTGTCGAAGGCGAGCGACGACTTCCCCGAGCCGGAGAGGCCGGTAACGCACACGAGCGCGTTCCGCGGAATCCGCACCGTGACGTTCTTCAGGTTGTGCTCGCGCGCCCCGTGAACGACGAGCTCGTCGGCCTTGGCCATAGGCGCGCCATTCTACCGAGCCGAACAGACGTTCGGTAGCGGTCGAGTGCCGGAATTGCCATGCTCTCCGCCGTCATCGTCAAGGAGGTGGGTATGGCAGACGCCGGTCTCTTCATCGGCTGGGGCGAGGTCGTTCGCGGTCGTGAGACCGAGGCGCTCGAGGTCTTCAACGAGACTCTCGGCTTCTACGGAAGGCTTCAAGAAGAAGGAACGATCGAGAGCTTCGAGCCCGTATTCCTCGAGCCGCACGGCGGCGATATAAGCGGGTTCATTCTCATCCGCGGAGACGCGGACAAGCTCGCGTCGCTGCGGGTAAGCGAGGAGTTCAACCAGTTCTCGATCAGGGCGGGTCTGATCGTCGAGAACTTCGGAGTCGTCGGCGCAGACCTCGCCGAGCGGCTGCAGCGCCAGATGGAGTACTACACGGAGCAGATCGCGGCGTTCGCGTAGCGGATCGGCTCACCTGCCGGTTGGGGCGAGATATATCGCCCCTACCGGCTGGGATGCCGCGAGCACAAGAGGCCCTGCACGTTGAGGGGCGAGATATATCTCGTCCCTACCGGCGCGCGGCGCGCCAGCGACCGAAGATGAGGCCGCCGACAGTGAACCCCAGACCGAACGTGCCGAGCGCGAACGCGCCTATCGCGATAAACCTCCGCCAGAGCGACAGGCGCTGCCAGCGGCCGAGCGCCTCCTTTTCCTCGACCGACAGTGGCTCGCCGCGGCGCTGCTTGCGCACAGCTCCGCCGGCTCGAAGGCCGAGGTAGATGTCGTCAAAGATCTCTGGCGCCTCTTCCGCCACGTTTCGAGTGTATAGCCTGCCCCGGCGGTGACCGCGCGCGTCCTCCACGTCTCGGACCTGCACATCGGCCGGCGCGACACGCTCGAACCCGTCGCCGCGCTGAAGAAGCTCGTGTCGCGGCTTCACCCCGAGCTCGTGCTCGCGACCGGCGATCTGGCGCACCGCGGGCGCCGCGACGAGCTCGCGCGCGCTCACGAGATCCTGGAGAACCTCGGCGCGCCGTACCTCGCGGTGCCCGGGAATCACGACATCCCGTACACGTTCCCGGCACGTTTCACGAGGACGTTCGCCGAGTGGGAGCGTGCCTTCGGGCCGGTGGAGCGAGTCTTCGCGTCGGACGGGCTCGTGGTCGTCGGGATGAGCTCCGTGCGCCCATGGCGCCAGCAGGGAGGCGCCGTCGAGGACACCGAGCTGCGACGGGCGAGCTCACGTCTCAGGGAGGCGCCACCGTCTGCACTACGGGTCGTGGCCCTCCACCACCACCTGGCCGCTCCCCCGTGGCGCGCCGCGAGAAAGCGGCCGCTGAGCCGCCGCGGGCATGTCCTCACCGCGCTCGGCGAAGCCAGCGCCGAGCTCGTCGTCGGGGGCCACGTCCACCAGGCGTCCATCGCGGAGATTCGGGAGTTCCAGGCCACCGGGGGCGGTCGGGCGGGTTCGCTCGTGCTCGCGACGGCGCCGGGGCTCGGTCGCCCTCGACCACATAGGTCGGGCGAGGCGCAAGGGCTCAACGTCTACGAGGCCGAGAGCGACGTTCTCACGGTGGTCACACTCGTCTGGGATGGCAGCTCGTTCGCAGAGATCGGGCGTCGCGCGTTCCCACGGCGCTAGATGCTCGACCGGAAATTGGCGCGCAGCCGGGGGCGGTCACGACCAAGCCGGGCGTCCGCACTCACGCGTCGTGCAGGCTTGAAGCCTGTGCGATGCGCGAGGGTGGCGATCCGGCGCCGTGTCGTGGCCGTCATTCGGCCCGCGTGAATTTCCGGTCGAGCATCTAGAGTCCCGTGCGCCGTGGAACAAGCTCTAGCCGAGCTGAAGGATCGCCTCGCGAAGCTCACCGATCTGCGACGCGCCGAGAACGTTCTCCTGTGGGACATGACCGTGTTCATGCCTCCGGGTGGAAGCTCCACGCGCGCGGCACAGCTCGCAACACTGCAGGAGATCATCCACGAGCACGAGATCGACGAGCGGCTCGGACAGCTGCTCGCGGAGCTCGAGCCGCACGCCGCCTCGCTTCCGGCCGACTCGGACGATGCCTGCCTGATCCGCGTCGCGCGACGCGACTGGGGCAAGGCACGCCGTGTGCCGACCGAGCTCGTTTCGGAGACCGCACTCGTCGGCGCGCAGTCGTACGAGGCGTGGGTCAAGGCCCGCGAGGACGCCGACTTCGCCGCCTTCCGTCCCTGGCTGGAGCGCGTCGTCGATCTTCGGCTGCGGTACATCGAGTGCTTCGCGCCGTACGACGACCCCTACGACGTGCTGCTCGACGACTTCGAGCCCGGGATGACGACAGAGGAGGTCCGCACGGTCTTCGACGTCCTCGAACCGGAGCTCCGCGCCCTCGTCGCCGCGCATGCGACGGACGACGAGGACGACTTCATGCGCGGGCCGTTCCCGCTCGAGGGCCAGACCGCGCTCTCCCGCGAGCTCATCGAGCGGTTCGGCGCGACGTGGGACCAGTTCCGCCTCGACACGACCGTGCACCCGTTCGAGACGACGTTCGGGCTCGGAGACATCCGCCTCACCACCCGGTACGCGGAAGAAGACCTGCTCTCGCTCTTCACGGCGATGCACGAATGCGGGCACGGCCTCTACGAGTGGGGCGTTAGCCCGTCGCTCGAGCGGACGCCGCTCTGCTCCGGCTGCTCGGCCGCCCTTCACGAATCGCAGAGCCGGCTCTGGGAGAACGTCGTCGGCCGCTCTCTTCCCTTCTGGCGCTGGTTCTATCCCCGTGTTCAGGAGACGTTCCCCGAGCAGCTCGCAGGCGTCTCGCTGGAGCGGTTTCACCGCGCGATCAACCGTACGCGCCGTTCGTTCATCCGGGTCGACGCCGACGAGACGAGTTACGGGCTGCACATCATCCTGCGCTTCGAACTCGAGCAGGAGCTGATCTCGAGCAGGCTCGCGGTCAAGGACCTCCCCGACGCCTGGAATGCCCGCTTCGAGGAGCTCGCGGGCCTCCCGGTACCGAACGACGCACTTGGCGTCCTCCAGGACACCCATTGGTCCACCGGTGACTTCGGATACTTCCCGACCTATCTACTCGGAACGGTGGTCTCGATTCAGATCTGGGAGAAGGCGCGTGCGGCGATCCCGAACGTCGAGGAGCAGATCGAGCGCGGCGACTTCCGCGAGCTGCGCATGTGGCTGACCGAGAACCTCTACGCGCTCGGCCGCAAACACTCTCCGGCGGAGACCATCGAGCAGGTCGTCGGCGGCCCCATCGACCCGCAGCCGTACCTGCGCTACCTGCGCGCGAAGCTCGAGGCGCCAGCCGTCGTCTGACTCACTCGGGTGGAGCGCGTCGACACGATCGTCGTCGGAGGAGGCCAGGCTGGTCTCGCCTCGAGCTACTTCCTGACGCAAAACGGTCGCGAGCACCTCGTTCTCGAGCGCGGCCTGGTCGGCGAGACGTGGAGATCCCGGCGCTGGGACGGGTTCTTCCTGAACACCCCGAACTCGGCGCAACGACTGCCCGGCTACGAGTACTCGGGCGACGAGCCCGATGCATTTCTCCCTCTCGCCGGGGTGATCGAGCACATCGAGGGGTACGCGCGCTCGTTCGGCGCGCCGATCCGCGAGCGCACCAACGTCATGTCGCTGCGCCCCGTACGCGGCCGATATGAGATCGAGACCGGCGAGGGGACGATCGAGGCCGACAACGTCGTCATCACGACCGGCGCGTTTCAGCTGCCGAGGCCGCGCGTTCCGGGAGTCGAGGCAGCGCCGGTCGAGCTCCAGCTCACGACGAGCGAGTACCGGCGACCGGAGCAGCTTCCCGACGGCGCCGTGCTCGTCGTCGGGGGCGGTCAGTCGGGCTGTCAGATCGCGGACGAGCTGCTGCGCGCCGGGCGAGACGTCTACCTCGCGGTCGGGCGCTGCCCGTGGTTCCCTCGGCGCTATCGGGGACGCGACTTCGTCGACTGGGCGCTGGATCTCGGACTCCTCGATCAGACGGTCGACTCGCTCCCGTCACCAGCGGCGCGCCTCGGGTGCAATCCGCCGATATCGGGGAACAACGGCGGTCACGACTGCCATCCGCGCTGGCTCGCCGGACGCGGCGCACACGTCGTCGGGCGCCTCGAGGGCGTCGACGGCACGAGAGCGCTCCTCGGCCCCGGCGTCGAGGAGACGCTTGCCGCCGGTGACCAGTTCGCCGCCGAGCGGATGAGGGACATCGACCGGTACGTCGACGAACGCGGCCTCGACGCGCCTGCCGCGGAGCCCCGTGACAGCGGCCCGTCACCCGTCGCGGACACGCCCGAGCTCGATCTCCGCGAGAGCGGCATCCAGAGCATCCTGTGGGCGACGGGGTTCCGTCCCGACTACTCGTGGATCGGGCTCGGGGTCTCGGACGAGCACGGGTGGCCGATCCAGCGCCGCGGCGTGAGCCCACACGAGGGTCTCTACTTCGTCGGCGTCAACTGGCTGTACAAGCGCAAGTCGGCGCTCTTCTGCGGCGTCGGCGAAGACGCCGAGCACGTCGTCTCGCACCTGGTCGAACGTCGCTAGACGGCAACCGCCAGCGCGTCGCCGCGCTCGCGCGCCAGGACCTTGTCGAGCGCGTCCACGCAGCGCGCGTCCAAGGAGCTGCCGGCCCGCTCGCGCAGGAGCGAGATGGCGCGCTCGTGCGACCACGCCTCGCGGTACACGCGCGTGGAGATCAGCGCGTCGTACACGTCGCAGACGGACAGGATCCGAGTGTCGACGTCGAGTTGATCGCCTGTCGTTCCGTTCGGGTACCCGGTCCCGTCGAGTCGCTCATGGTGGTCGCGGACCAGACGCAAGACGCCGTCGCCGAATCCACGGAGCTCGAAGCAGGCGGGCGCCACGCACCGGATGCTCCTGGATTACCCCGAATTCGTCGTCCGTCAGCGCAGCGGGCTTCTTGAGGATCTCCTCCGACACCGACAGCTTCCCGATGTCGTGCAGAAGGCCACCGATCGCGAGCGAGCGAAGCCGCGCAGGCGTCAGCTCGAGCTCCTCGCCGACCTGGACCGCGCGCATCGCGACCCTTCGTGTGTGCTCCTCCGTGTACACGTCCTTCTCGGCGAGGGCGACCATCAGGCTGCGCACCTGCGAGCCGAGAAACGACTCCTCCGAAGCAACGAGCTCTGCCGCGCGTAGGTCGCCGGAGAGCGGGCGCGACTGCGCGCCACGCCGCAGGTCGAGTGCGACGGGGACGCCGACGAGGAAGACTCCGATCACCTCGAAGCCGTGTCCCAGCCACCAGCCGAGGTGCCACCCAGCCGAGCAGGAGAGCAGCCGCCAGTGCCGCCACCAGCCAGACGATCCCGACTCCGACGAGCAGGTCGGCCGAGCGGCGTGTGAGGAGATACGTGCGGAACGCCCGGACGGCGAGCAGGCCGTAGCAGACGCCACCCGCGACGAGCACGATGAGCGCCGGCGGGCTCCCCGGCTGTGGGACCGAAGGCACGAGCGAAGGGGTCGCGATAGCAGCGACGCCGAGCGCGATCACAGCGGCGATGAAAACGGTCAGTCCGACGACGAGCGGCCGAACGGCATCCGGACGGGATAGCGCGGGCACTGCGCTGAGAGCGAGCAGAGCTCCACCGATCGGAAGCGTGGCACCGCCGGTGAACGCGACGACACCGTTGTCGCCGACCAGGACTCCGGGCGTCGCAAGACCATGAAGGCAGAGCAGCGCAGCCATCACGGAGAAAGCTCCCCCGACGAGAACGGCGCGGCCGTCGCGGCGCTGTGCTCCGGCGACCGTGAGCGCGAGTGCCGCGCCGGTGGCCGCCGTCGCGCCGAGAGCTACGAGCCCGAAGTGCACCGCACTCCCGAAGTGAACAGTCTCGCGGCCGACGAAGTGCAGGAGCGCGAGGGGCACGCACGCCACGAACGCCGCGGGCCCAAGCATGGGAGCGGATCGGCCTCTCACAGAGCTCCGTATCGGCACGAAGCGGAAGATGTTGAGGCCCCCCGAGAGCGTTCGGCGGCTAAACGAGGGGTCGAGAGCGGCCGATATCCCGACGGTGGGGCTCTTGACGAGAGCGCGGCATATGTACGCCCGCACGGCGGCATCGACTCGCGCGCCCGAAGAGGCCGAGCTCGCGGTGCTCCACGAGACGACCCTGGCACTGCTCGACCGGCTCAATCTCGAAGACCTCCTCGAGACGATCGTGGAGCGAGCCGGTGCGCTCGTCGGCACGCGCCACGGCTACCTCTACCTGCTCGAGCCCGGGGGCACCGAGCTCAGGGTTCGCGTCGGCACCGGGATCTTCGGCGACCTGGTCGACTCTCGGCTCCCGGTGGGTGAGGGGCTCGGCGGGCGAGTCGCCGCGACCGGAGAGCCGCTCGTCGTCGACGACTACTCGACGTGGGTAGGCGCGCAGCCCGCCTTGCAGAAGTTGCCGTTCCGTGCGGTGGTCGGCGTGCCGCTGAGCGACGGAGCCGAGGTGACGGGCGTCATCGGCCTCGCATATCTCGAGTCGGGCGAGTCGTTCGGGCACGCGGAGGTAGATCTCCTCTCCCGCTTCGGGCAGCTCGCGTCGCTCGCGCTCGAGAACGCCAGGCTCTATGAGGCTGCACAGGAGGAGCTGCGCCACCGACGCCGCACCGAGGAGGAGCTGCTCGACACGGTCGCCCGTCTTCGCCGGTCGGAGCGGGAGCTGCAGCGAGCACACGCGGAGACCATCCGTCGTCTCGGCCATGCGGCCGAGTTCCGCGACTCCGAGACGGGCGGCCATATCGAGCGGATGAGCCGTCTCTGTGCTCTCCTCGGCCGCCGGCTGGGGCTGGACGACGAGCGCTGCGAGCTGCTTCGCCTCGCGAGCCCTCTACACGACATCGGCAAGATCGGCATCTCCGACGAGATCCTGCTCAAGCCCGGGCCGCTGACCACGCACGAGCGCGAGACGATGCAGGGCCATGCCGAGCTCGGCTACCGCGTGCTCGCCGGCTCGCAGTCCGAGCTGCTCGAGCTCGCGGCCGAGATCGCCTGGACGCACCACGAGCGCTTCGACGGCCGCGGCTACCCGCGCGGCCTGGGGGGCGAGGAGATCCCGCTCGCGGGCAGGATCGCGAGCGTCGCCGACGTGTTCGACGCCCTCACCAGCGATCGCGTCTACCGGCCGGCGTTCGGCCTCGACGAGACCGTGGAGCTGATGCGACGAGGCCGCGGGACCCAGTTCGATCCTCTCGTTCTGGACGCTTTCCTTGATTCGATACCGGAAGTCGAGTCGATCGCCGCGGATGTCGACGCTCCAGGCCGGAGCGCCGCTGCGCTGACCGGCAGTCGCAGTGACGGCAGCGACGCACTGGCGGTGAGCGACGGTGCAGCGAAGCCGGATCCGGTCGAGCTGCTCGACCCCGAGCGGTTGCGCGCCGCCTGCGCGAGCGCGGAGGCCGCGCTGACGGCCGGAGAGCACGGAAGAAGCGCTATCGACGCAGCCTTCGCCGCGCTCACCGAGGGATTCGAGGGCAGGCTGCTCGTCAGCGCCTACGTTCTCGAGCACGAGATCCTCTGGTTGATCGCACAGGCCGGCTATCGCGAGGTGCGCGACGGGATCCCGCTCGACAAGGGAGTCCTCGCGAGGGCTCTTCGGACACGCACGACCCAGTTCGTCCCGGACGTCTCCGCCGATCCCGAGTTCATCGGGGCCGTCGGGGGCATCACCTCCGAGGTCGCCGTACCATTCGGAGAGCCGGTAGCCGGAGGGCTCAACGTCGAGGCGGCCGGCGCCCTGCTCCCCTCGGAGGCGGAGACGATCTTCGAGCCGCTCGCCCGGCTCCTCGACCAGCGAATCGAGGACATGCGCGAGGGTCTGGGCCTCGACGTCGCCGCGCTGGCTCGGCTCTGCGTCTACGCGAGTTCGCTGCGGGGCGTCGCCGCGATCTCGGAGTTCGCGGCTCGTGTCGTCGGCCGTCTCCTCGATCTCGACTGCGTCCAGGTCGATCTGCGTGCCGACGGGCGCTCGTATACCCTCGCCAGCTTCTGGCGCCGCGAGAACGCACAGCTCGAGCCGCTCCCCGCGTCGGACCTTCAGCGGCTCTCGGGCTTCGAAGAGGAGTCGGGCGCCGGCGCCTCCTACGTCGTCCTCGACCAGCGCAAGGCCCCGCTCGAGCACGCGGACCTCTCGACCCCGTGGATCGCCTGGCTCCCGCTCCGGATCGGGGGCGCCGAGATCGGCGCGATCGTCGGCCGCGCCGAAACGCCTCCCGCGCACGACCACGCTCATCTCGAGGCTGCGAAGCTGTTCGCGCAGCACGCCGGAGCCCTCATCGACGTTGCGCTCGCCCTGCGTCGCGAGCAGCGCGCGGCGGTCACCGACCCGCTCACGAGCCTCCTGAACCGGCGCGGGTTCGACGAGCGGCTCAGCGAGGAGCTGCAGCGCGCAGTTCACGCCGGGGTCTCGGTGGCGCTCG
>JBOHBA010000255.1:0-3091 GCA_050698095.1 Gaiellaceae bacterium | reverse complement strand
GAGGACGTCCGGTTCCTCCGGGACATGCTCCACCACGCCTACTACTGGCGCGAGCGGAGCCCGGGGGAGGGGCCCGGACCTGTTGCCCGGTACGTGAAGGGCTGGGGACGCCCCGGCGACACGGCGCTCATCGCGGTCGAGGGCGCATTTCCCGTCGGCGCCGGCTGGTATCGGCTCTTCCGGCGCGATCAGCCGGGATACGGCTTCGTGGACGAAGAGACACCGGAGCTTGCGATCGCCGTCGTGCCGAGCCGACGCGGCCGCGGGCTGGGAGAGGCGCTGTTGAGCGCGCTCTGTGACCGCGCGAAGGCCGACGGTCATCGAGCGCTCAGCCTGAGCGTCGAGCGCGGCAACGAGGTTCTCGTGTCGTTCTACGAGCACCACGGGTTCGAGCGCGTCACCGAGGACTCCGGAGAAAGCGACAGCGTGACGATGCGGCGTGTGATCGATGAGTAGGCAGGAGCAGAAGGCGCAGGTGTTCCGCGAGTTGCACGCCGGTGAGCCTTTCGTGATCCCGAACCCGTGGGATGCGGGTTCGGCTCGAGTTCTCGAAGCACTGGGCTTCGAGGCCCTCGCGAGCACGAGCTCGGGCTTCGCCTTCACCCTCGGACGGATGGATGGCAGCGTGACCCTGGACGAGGTCGTGGAGCACGTTGCGCTGCTCGACCGGGCGACGGAGCTTCCGATCTCGGTCGATCTCGAGAACGGCTACGGCGCCGAGCCGGAGGCCGCCGCGCTCGCCATTACCCGGGTTGCGGCCGTGGGCGCTGTCGGCGGCTCGATCGAGGACTGGGATCCTCGCGGCCACGTCTACGAGCTCCCGCTCGCCGTCGAGAGGATCGCGGCAGCCGTGGAGGCGGCACGCAGCCTGGGATTCCCGTTCACGCTCACCGCCCGCGCCGAGAATCACATCCGCGGCAACCCCGACCTCGAGGACACGATCGTGCGTCTTCAGGCCTTCGAGGGCGCCGGCGCCGACGTCCTCTACGCGCCGGGATTGCGCACCGCCGAGGAGATCGAAGCCGTCTGTCGAGCAGTCTCGCGACCCGTCAACGTCCTGGCGCTTCCGGGGCTCTCGCTGGCGGAGATCGTCGGCGCAGGAGCGCGCCGTGTCAGCGTCGGGGGAAGCCTGGCCTGGGTTGCGGTGATGGCTTTCGCGGACGCGGCGGTCGCGATTCGCGACACCGGCGATCTGTCCGCGCTCGCGGCGCGGGTTCCGCTGGCCGAGTGGTTCGCGCGCGAGCGCTGACCGGACCGGTCCGGCCACTCGCGGCTAGGATCGCGGCCATGGAGTTCGACGTCGCCGTTCTCGGAGGCGGGCCCGCCGGCTCCACCGCGGCGATCCGGGCCGCGCAGCTCGGCGCCCGAGTCGCGTGCATCGAGCAGGAAACGGAGCTCGGGGGTACCTGCCTGCGCGTCGGCTGCATCCCGACCAAGGCGTGGGTCTCGACCGCACATGCCCTCCACGCGGCGCGCGAGATCGACCCCAAGCTCGGCGTGGTCAGGGGAGAGCCGACGCTCGACTTCGCGCAGGCGAACGAGTGGAAGGCCGCCGTCGTCAAGCAGATGACGGGCGGCGTCGCCTCGCTCTTCAAAGCCAACGGCGTCACGTCGTTCCAGGGCGCCGGCAGATTCGAGGACGCCCGCTCGATCGCCTTCGACAAGGGAGACGTGGGCCTGAGCTTCTCGAGCGCGATCGTCGCGACGGGCTCATATCCCATGCGGCCACCCATCCCGGGGCTCGACTCGCCACGCTGTGTCGACTCGACTGGACTCCTCGCACAGACGATGATCCCTCGCAGGCTGGTGGTGCTCGGTGGCGGGATCATCGGCTGCGAGTTCGCGTCGATCTTCGAGCGCTTCGGCGCCGATGTCACGATCGTCGAGATGCTCGAGACGCTCATTCCGCAGGAAGACGTGGACGCGACGAGCGAGCTCCGCAAGGCGTTTGCGCGGCGCGGCATCGTGGTTCACCTCGGCAAGCAGTGCACCAAGGTAGAGGACACGGGGTCGTCTCTTGTCGTGCACTTCGGCGAGGGCGAGACGACCGAATGCGACCTGATGCTCGTGTCGGTCGGTCGCGCGCCGCTCGTCGACGGCATCGGGCTCGAGGCGGCGGGTGTCGCGTTCGATCGTCGCACCGGCGTGGAGACGGACGCGCACCGGCGAACATCTGTGCCCCACATCTACGCAGCCGGAGATGTCGCCGGGTACTGGCAGCTCGCGCACACGGCCTTCCGCGAAGGAGAGATCGCCGCAGAGAACGCGACCGGTCACGCCGCGGCCATGCCCGACACCGCCGTTCCGCGGCCGATCTACACCGACCCTGAGATCGCCGGCGTCGGCCTGACCGAAGCCGAAGCGCGCGAGCGCTACGGGGAGGAGTCGATCGCGGTCGGCAGATTCCCATGGGCGGCGAACGCGCGGGCGGTCATGTCCGGCGAGACGGCGGGCTGGGTGAAGTCGATCCACGAGACGGCGTACGGCGAACTCGTCGGCGTCGTGATCGTCGGCGCACATGCGACCGACCTGATCGAAGCCGCGGTCGTCGCGCTCGACGCAGAGGCGACCGTCGAAACCGTCGCGGACGGGATGGCGCCGCACCCGACGCTCTCGGAGGCGATCAAGGAAGCCGGCCTCGTGGCACTCGGTCGCGCCATTCATCTCCCGCCCCGACGGAAGTAGCCGCCGTTCGCTACCCTCAGCCGGTGAGCATCTTCACCAAGAGAAACGCCGCCATCGGCTTCCTGACGCTGAAGGCGCTCGAACGCCGCCGCAAGCGGCGGAGCGGCGCCAAGCTCGGTCTCTACCTCGCTCTCGGGCTCGTCTCGTTCGGCATCCTCGCGGGCGCCGCGGCCGTCGTCATTCGGCGAAACGGCGCGTCCGCCGCGGGCGAGGCAGACGACGCATCCGTGGATGCGGAGAGCGACGAGGCAGAGGACGAGATCGTCGGCGAGTACGTGATGACGGCAGCGGAGCCGATTCCCGCAACGTGAGCAGGCCGATCGGCGGCGACGGGTAGTCGATTCGCCCAGCACTTGCAGGTCTCGTCCAGTACGAGCCGGGGTAGCCGGTCGAGGCGGTCCAGCGT
>JBOHBA010000254.1:0-3753 GCA_050698095.1 Gaiellaceae bacterium | reverse complement strand
GTGCTCGACGTTGGCCTTCATCCGCTCGAAGTAGCGGGCGAGGAGGGAACGCAGCCGCTCGGGGTCGAGCGTCTCGCCGAGCGCGGGCGAGCCGGTCAGGTCGCAGAAGAGTACGGTGACCGTCTTGCGCTGCTCCTCCCGCGCCGGCGCGGCGAACGAGTAGCCGCACTCCAGGCAGAACTTCGCGCCCTCCGGGTTGTCATGGCCACAGCTCGGGCAAACGGGCACGGTACGAGGCTAAAGTGCGTGCCCGCCCACGGCAACCTGCGGCGCGGCTCGTCGGAGGCGAATTAGACTGGCCCCCCATGGCCACGACAGTCAGGGAGTTCCAGAATTTCATCGGCGGCGAGTGGGTCGATGCTGCCTCTGGTGACACCTTCGACTCGACGAGCCCGGCCGACGGCGAGCTGATCGGGACGTTCCCGAAGTCCGGCGCCGAGGACGTCGATCGTGCGGTGGCGGCTGCGAAGGAGGCGTTCGAGGACTGGCGGCTCGTGCCCGCCCCGCGCCGAGGCGAGATTCTCTTCCGCTTCGCCCAGCTCCTCGTCGAGCACAAGGCGGAGCTCACCGACCTCATGACGCACGAGATGGGGAAGGTGAAGGCCGAGGCCGGCGGGGACGTCCAGGAAGCGATCGACATGAGCTACTACATGGGCGGCGAGGGCCGGAGGCTCTTCGGCCAGACGACGCCGTCCGAGCTCCCGGACAAGTTCCAGATGTCAGTGCGGATGCCGATCGGCGTCATCGGCGTCATCACGCCGTGGAACTTCCCGATCGCCATTCCCTCGTGGAAGATCGCGCCCGCGCTCGTCGCCGGGAACACGGTCGTCTTCAAGCCCGCCTCCGACACGCCCGCGCTCGGGCAGCGCTTCGTCGAGCTGCTCCACGAGGCCGGCGTCCCGAAAGGCGTGGTCAACATCGTCCATGGCGGTGGCGGCGCGGTGGGGGACAGGCTCGTCCGGCACCCGGACGTCCCGGTCATCACGCTCACCGGCTCACGCGAGACGGGCGTGACGGTGATGCGGAACGCCGCCGACCACCTCAAGCACATCCACCTCGAGCTCGGCGGGAAGAACGCGATCATCGTCATGGAGGACGCGGATCTCGACCTTGCCGTCGACGGAATCGTCTGGTCCGCCTTCGGCACCTCCGGCCAGCGCTGCACCGCGACGAGCCGCGTGATCGTGCACGAGAGCCTGTACGACGCGCTTGCGGGCCGGCTCGTCGAGCGAGCAGCGACGCTCCGCCTCGGGCCGGGCTGGGAGGACGACACCGACGTCGGTCCCGTAATCAACCGCGCCGCGCTCGAGAAGATCCACTCGTATACGCAGATCGGCCGCGACGACGGCGCGACCCTCCTCACCGGCGGCGAGATCGCCGACGAGGGCGACCTCGCGAAGGGCGCCTACTACCGCCCGACGATCTTCGGCGACGTCGAGGCGGGGATGCGGATCGCGCAGGAGGAGATCTTCGGGCCGACGCTCTCGCTGATCCGGTTCCGCGATGAGGCAGAGGCAATCCGGATCTCGAACGGGATCGCGTACGGGCTCTCGTCCTCGATCTTCACGCGTGACGTCAACCGGGCCTTCCGCGCGATGCGCGACCTCGAGGCCGGAATCACGTACATCAATGCGGGCACGATCGGCGCCGAGGTGCACCTCCCGTTCGGCGGTACGAAGGACACTGGCAACGGGCACCGTGAAGCGGGGCAGGCCGCCCTCGACGTCTTCACCGAGTGGAAGTCGGTCTACGTCGACTACTCGGGAACGCTGCAGCGAGCGCAGATCGACAACGTCGAGTAGATGGACGACAAGGTCAACCTGGCGGCGAAGCTCGCGACCTTCGACGAGGTCTTCAGGCCGAAGATCGTCGGCTACTACAACGACAACAAGGTCCTCGTGGGCAAGATGAAGGGTGAGTTCGTCTGGCACTCACACCCGGACAGCGATGACTTCTTCCTCGTCGTGTCCGGGCGGCTGACGATCCAGCTCCGAGACCGCGACGTGGAGCTCGGCCCCGGCGATCTCTTCGTCGTTCCGCGCGGTGTCGAGCACTGCCCGAGGTCGGATGACGGCGTCGAGATCCTCCTCATCGAGTCGAAAGGAACGGCGAGCACCGGCGACTCGGGGGTCGAGCCGGCTCCCGAGGACGAGATCTGAGTCGCGTTTGGCAACGGGCACCGCGAGGCCGGGCAGGCCGCCCTCGACGTCTTCACCGAGTGGAAGTCGGTCTACGTCGACTACTCGGGCACGCTGCGGCGAGCGCAGATCGACAACGCCTGACGGCGAGTCGCGGCTCGACGCGCTGACACGTCGGCGAAGCGGTGGCGCCTCAGCGCCGGGTGCCCCGCGCCATCCGCACGTTGGCGGAGACGTGGCCAAGGCCGCCGAGGAGCCCGACGATGACCGCGAGAGCGAAAATCTCGATCTGTTCCATGAGAGGTCACCTCCTCTCGTGCATTGCTGACTGTCACAAAGTAGCAGTGGAACCTTCATTTCAAGCCATGAAAGTTGTAACGAAGTAGTGAACGACGAAGCAGCTGCAGACACGCAGGGGGACGACCGCCACGCGCACGACACGGGCGATGCCTCGCGAGGACGGTAGGCTCGCGCTCGTCGTGAGCCGCGTGAAGCTCGTCTGGTTCGTCCCCGCGGACGCGCTCGATGCGACCCGCGAAGCCGTCTTCGAGGCGGGAGGCGGGCGCATCGGGGAGTATGAGCGCTGCTCCTGGTACACGGCTGGCACGGGGACGTTCCACGGCAGTGCGAATACGTCTCCGGCGCTCGGCGAAAGCGGGAGGGAGGAGCACGTGGCCGAGCTGCGCGTGGAGGCCGTCGTCCCGGAGGGGCGCATCCGCGACGCGATCGTCGCGCTTCGCTTGGCCCATCCGTACGAGGAGCCGGCGTACGACGTCTATCCGCTGCTCGACGCGTGAAGGCGAAGCTCTTCACCGACGGCGGCTCGCGCGGCAACCCCGGCCCGGCGGCCTACGCGTTCGTGCTGGAAGCCGAAGACGGCACGGTGCTTGACGCTCGCGGCGAGGCGATGGGCGTCGCGACGAACAACGTCGCCGAGTACTCGGCGCTGGTGGCAGGTCTCGAGCGCGCAGTGGAGGTGGGCGTCGACGAGCTCGAGGTCGTCTCCGACTCGGAGCTCCTCGTGAAGCAGATGCGCGGTGAGTACAGGGTGAAGAACCGCGCGCTGCAGGCGCTCTTTCTCGAGGCGTCGCGTCTCGCGCGCCGCATCCATCGAGTCACATACACGGCTGTGCGCCGTGAGCACAACGAGGTCGCGGACAGCCTCGTCAACGAGGCGCTCGATCGCGCCATGTCCTGAAGAGACGACTTTGCGCGTCGCTGGGACGGCACGCACCATTGCTCTGAGTTGGAGGGTGACGTCGCGTGGTGCGACGCCCGTCTGATACGCGGTGCGTCCGGCTTGCCACCGGATCCGGTTCGATTCCGGCGCCCTCCGACCAGAGCTGGCGGGCGGGGTGTCGTGGGTTGGCAGCCGCGGGTATCGGCACCTCGCTCGCATTGCTCCCGAGCGCTACGATGGCGCTGTATCAGACGGGCACTGCGCGTCACCTGCTGCGGCCCGCTTCAGGCGGGTCGCAGCCTTTCGAGTCGTTCGACGCCTCGGTCTGAGAGAATCGTCGAGATGGCCGAACGACACCACGTACGCATCGAGTATTGCGTCCCCTGAGGAGCGCGCCCGAACGCCGCCGGTCTGGCGGCGCGGATTCTCGAGGAG
>JBOHBA010000253.1:0-4031 GCA_050698095.1 Gaiellaceae bacterium | reverse complement strand
CGTCGACTCCGGGCAGCTGGTCGAGCGAGTACAGGATCGGCGTGAGGAAGAACCAGGGCAAGAGCAGCGCCTGTATAAGGTGCTCAACGTCGCGGTAGAGGGCGTTGAGTGCCGCGACGGCGAGCGCGAACCCCGCGACGATGCAGGCAAACAAGGCTCCCAGCGGGAACGCGAGCCAGACCGTCCCCCGCGCCTCCGGTACCTGCCAGAGGCTGAGCGCGACCACGACTCCGAGCATCACAACGAAGCTCACGAGATTCGAACCGACGATCGAGAGCGGGACGAGCTGCCGCGGGAAACGCACCTTGCGGATGAGGTTCGCGTTCTCGAGCAGGCTCCGCGACGACGCCTGCGACGCGGTCGCGAAGAAGACCCAGGCCGGAAGCCCACAGAGCAGGAAGAGCCAGTAGTCGTCGCTTCCGACCTCGGCAACGCGCCAGAGCACGGAGAACACGAGCAGGTACACGAGCATGAGCACGAGCGGGTGGAGGAGCGACCAACCGAGCCCGAGGAAGGAGCCGCGGTACTTCGCGCGGATGTCGCGCCGGAAGAGGCTCCCGAAGAGCTCGCGGTAACGGATGACGTCGGCGTAGACGGAGATGCAAAGAGTCTAGGGCGTGTGTAGGCGGGCCTCGCAGAGCCGAGAAGTGCGACGGCGGGGGCAAGCCCCCGCCGTCGCCATCGACTTGCTTACTGACGATTCACAGGGCCGGCTGGAAGATGTACAAGCCGAAGTCCCGGTCGCTCGCAAGGACGTACTGGTTCTTTCCGATGCTGTGTACTTCCACTCCCCAGAAGTCGTTGCCCCCTTCGTCGATGAAGGCTCCGACCTCCTGAAGGCCTCCATTTCCGTACTGCAGGATGCGGAAGCCGCCGGAGTAGTAGCTGACGTAGGCCAGCTTCCGGCCTGGGTTGGGATCGATCGCGACCTCGTGCACCGACAGGGCGCCGAACCCGGTGGCATAGGCCGGATCCTGCGACTCGGGGATCGCGAACGTGTCGATCTGCGAGATACGGCCCGGCTCACCGACGTCGCCCGGAATCTGCGTTCGGAACAGGCGGATGTAGCCCCATCCGTCGAAGATCGCTTCGATCGTGGTCGACGCCACAGGTGCGCCGACGACCGGCGAGCTCCTCGTGCATACGTTCGCCGCGGTCACTCCAGCGTCCTGGAGAAGCTGCAGTCCCGCCAGTCGGTCGACGAACACGAACGGGATGCTCCCGGCAGCCAGCATCGTGACACGACTGAGACAGTCGGGTCGTACCGCATTGAAGACGATCCCGGAGCTGTACCCGGCGGCCACGATGTTGTCGAGCTTCTCCTGGAACGTGCAGACGCCACGCTCGACGAGAGCGATGCCGGTTCCGGCGGGCGGCGGCGAGGCGGTGCAGCCGAGCCCGACGAAGGTCGGCGTTCCCGAGATGCTCGTGTCCGCGTCGATCGGCGGAGTGCCGGACGCGCTCGTGGCGGTGTACTGGGTTCCCGCGAACGGCCCCGACGTGATCGTGGCTACGACGCGGTAGGGGCCGAAGTCCTCGTCGGTCGCCACCAGGAACCGGTTGTCGGGCGAGAGCTCCGACTGGTGCCCGTTGCCCTCGGGCGAGATCTCGTGACCGCGGGCCAGCCGCTCCTCGTCGAGCTGTGCGTAGTCCGACTCCGCGATCAAGCTGACGTTCCCGGCTGTCGGGTCGGTCACGTCCAGCAGCACGTAGCCGCCGTCCCAGTAGCTGACGTTCATCACGTACCGCTCACCGATCCGCTTCACCACCATGTCGTGCGAGAACACGGACGTGAGGTTGAGCGGCGAGGCCTGCCCGACGTTGAACGGTGGATCGTCGAGATTGAGCGTGTCGTTGACCAGTACGGGATTTCGTGGGTCGGTGATGTCGAGGATGTCGAGGTCCGTCAGCTCCTCGTCGTCAACGAGCACGACGTACGTCCGGTTCGTGAACGTGTTCGTCCAGGCGAAGGCGCTGTGCGTCTGGTTCGCCTGAGAGTCGATGCCGCCGATGTTGTCGCCCGCATGCTTCACGAGCAACTCGGGTTGCGTGGCGTCCGTCACGTCCCAGATGTTGATGCCGCCACGGGTCTGAGGCGCGGTTGGCGCCGGGGCGCCGGGACACGTCTCGTTCTGGTGGATGAACAGCACGCCGTCGAAGAACGAGTTCTTCAGCCGAAGCGTCTGAGAGCCCTCACCGGCGTAGTTGAACGGGGTGGTCTCCATGAACGCGCTGGTCACCTCGAACGGGTGCGACGGGTCGGCGATGTTGATGACGTGGGCTCCGGCCTGCACGCACGTGGGCTCACGGAAAGCGGTGAGGAACGCGTAGTTGCCGTAAGCAGAGACGTCCGCGACCCGTCCGTCGTTTCCGGCGCCCGACGGATTCGTGACCTCCGCCTTGCCGACGAGCCGAACGCCCCGGCTCACCGGCGGCAGGTGCCCGTCCGAAACACCGTGCTGGTCGTCGAACGCGACGCCCTCGCCGGGGAACATCTCCCTGTCTAGGGCGTCCGGGTGACCCGAGTGACCGATCGCCGTCGGAACCGCGATGAGTACTGCAACGCCGAGTGCTGCCACGAGAAACCGCTGAATCACCTTCATGGGCATCCTCCTATCGTCGGGAACAGATACGCCAAGGCTGCCGCACTCGATGCTCGAGCACCGGACGTTGCCGCGGCCGACGACGGCAGATGGCGATCGCCTGTTCTACTTTCTCTCTCCCCGTAGCGCGCGGAAGGCTACAGGTTGCGACCGAGGCATGCGTCATGCGTGGAGGCGGCTCCGTATCTGACATGGCAGACGGCTCGACTACCCTTCCTGAGCTGTGGATGCGATCGTCGCGGTCGCCGCGTTCCCTCTCACCGTTGCGGTTCTCTGGCTCCTCCTCCGCTCGCCCGCCGGCGCGCGTCTGGTCGCTGTCCCGTCCGACGAGCGCTGGCACGAGCAGCCCACCCCGACGTTCGGCGGCGTCGGCATCTTCGCGGGCTTCGTCGGCGGAGTCCTCCTCGCGCTGGCGGTCGGCGCGGTCGAGTGGAGCGGAGAGCTCGGCGGGATCCTCGCGGGCGTCACCGTCGTCTTCGTGGCGGGGCTCGTCGACGACGTCCGCCACCTGAGTCCCATAGCGAAGCTGACCGCGCAGATCGCGGCGGCGGTCATCGTCCTCGCGAGCGGGCTCAACGTCGAGATCGTCGGAAACGACGTGCTCGCGTGGGCGATCGGCCTCCTCTGGCTCGTGGGGATAACGAACGCGGTCAACCTGCTCGACAACATGGACGGCCTGGCGGCGACGCTCGCCGTCGTCTCGTGCGGGTACTTCGCGATCGACGCCGTCACGGAGCACGACAACACGACCGTCCTCGTGCTCGCTCTCGCGCTCGGCCTTGCCTGCGCGGGATTCCTGCCCTTCAACCTGCGACCACAGCGCGGCGCCGCGGTGTTCATGGGCGACTCCGGAAGCCTCGTGCTCGGGTTCGGGCTCGCCTCGCTCGCGCTCGCGTCGAGCTGGACCGTCGCCGGTACCACCGTCGCCACGGTCCTCCTCCCTCTGCTCGTGCTCGCGATCCCGATCCTCGACACGACGCTCGTGACGATCGCGCGACTCGTCGAGAAACGCCCGGTGACGCAGGGCGGGCGCGACCACAGCTCGCACCGGCTCGTCTACTACGGCCTCTCGGAGACCAAGGCCGTCCTCCTGCTGGCGATCGTCTCGTCGGCCATCGGCGCGACGGCGCTCGCCTACAACGTCCTCGACAACGCGCGCCTGACGGCGATCGGGGTGCTGGTGACGTTCGTCCTCCTGGTCCAGTTCGGCAGCTTTCTCAGCGATCTCGAGGAGCGCTCCCGCCGCGGGATCGAGGGGCCGCAGCCGTCGCTGTGGCGGGCGCTCGTCTTCGAGCCACGCCGGCTGCTCGAGGTGTTCGTCGACTTCGTGCTCATCTGCGGGTCGTTCCTCGCCGCCTACCTTCTCGCCGTCGACGGGACGGGCACCGAGTTCGAGCGCTCGGTGTTCCTCTCGGCGCTGCCGATCCT
>JBOHBA010000252.1:0-3429 GCA_050698095.1 Gaiellaceae bacterium | reverse complement strand
TACTGCCGCTCCCGCGAGAGAGCACGGCAGGGCTCGCCTTCCTCGTCGCACTCATGGAGGTCGGCCTTTGGATCGTCGCAGCGGCCAGGTTCGACTTCGACGACGGCAGCCTTCAGCTCGGAACCTCGCGCGAGTGGGTCGAGAGCCTGGGGATCTCGTACTCGGTCGGGTTCTACGGGTTCTCGCTGTGGCTGACCGGCGCGGCGGTCATCGTCTCCGCGGCCGCGATCGGGTATGCGATGTGGGTCGGGCGCGACCGGCCCCGCGCGTACCACGCGCTGATGCTCTTCCTCACGGGCGCGATCGTCGCAACGTTCGCCGCGCAGGACTTGCTCCTCTTCTACGTCTCGTTCGAGTCGATGCTGATCCCGCTCTACGTGCTCGTCGGAGTCTGGGGCGGCGCGCGGCGCCAGGCGGCGACGCTGACCTTCGTCGTCTACACGATGGTGGGCTCGCTGCTGATGCTCGCGGCCGTGGTCGCGTTCGGCGTGACGCAGGGAACGTTCTCGCTGATCGATTCGGGGACGAGCGACAGCGTGTGGATCTTCCTCGGCTTCGCGGTCGCGTTCGCGATCAAGGCGCCGATCTTTCCACTGCACGGCTGGCTTCCTCTCGCCTACCGCGAGGCGCCGGTCGAGGTCGCGGCGGTTCTGTCTGCCGTCGTCTCGAAGACGGCGATCTACGGCTTCCTGCGCATCGGGCTGCCGAAGTTCCCGGAGCCGGCAGACGACCTCACGGGCGTCATCCTCGTGCTCGCCGCCGCAGGCCTGATCTACGGATCCCTGCTCGCGTTCCGTGCGTCCGATCTGCGCGGAGTAATCGCCTACTCGTCCATGGCGCAGATGGGGCTCATCACGCTCGGCGTCTTCGCCTATGACGACCTCGGGCTCGACGGCGCCGTGCTCCAGTCGGT
Source organism: Gaiellaceae bacterium (assembly GCA_050698095.1). Classification (GTDB taxonomy): domain Bacteria; phylum Actinomycetota; class Thermoleophilia; order Gaiellales; family Gaiellaceae; genus GMQP-bins7. The sequence goes on along the minus strand of JBOHBA010000252.1, from coordinate 2,516 downwards.
TGCGCACGGGCTCATCTCGGCGAGCATGTTCCTGCTCGTCGGCATGGTCGAGCACCGCTGCGGGACGGGCGAGCTGAGCGCGCTGGGCGGAATGGCTCGCGGGCGGCCGCTGCTTGCGACGGTGGTGATGGTCGCCGGGATGATCGCGCTGGCGGTTCCCGGTTCCGCGACGTTCGCGGGGGAGTTCCTGATCATGGCCGGCGTCTACGGCCAGGGCTGGGGATACTCGGTCGTGGTCGCGCTCGGCGTCGTGCTCGCGGCCATGTACGTCCTCCGCGTCATCTCCGCGATCCTGCACGTGAAGCCGGGCTCGGCCGTCCGCGAGGAGGCGCTCGACCTGCGGCCGAGTGAGCTCGGGCTCGTGTTGCCGATGATCCTTGCGCTGCTCGTTCTCTCCGCCTGGCCGGCGCTCATCAGCCAGAGCGCGTTCGGAGCGGATGCGCCGAGTGGCTGGACGGGATATGCGCCGCTTGGTGAGGAAACGCCGTGATCGACACGCCGACTGTCGACTGGCTCGCGCTCTCCCCGAGCGTCGTGCTGCTCGGAGCATCAGGAGTCGCGCTGCTCGCTGCGGTTGTCGTCCCGGCCTGGATGCGCAAGGGCATTGCAGCAGCCGTGACGCTCGCCGGGTTCGTCGTGGCGGCGGTGCTCGCGGGAGTCGTCTTCGACGAGAGCCCGACACCAGAGGTGCTCCTCGAAGGCTCGCTGGCGCGCGATCAGCTGGCCGCCCTCGCGCAGGTGATCCTGGCGATCACGGGCGCTGCGGTCGTGCTCGTGTCCTGGGGAGAGAGACGCCGCGACAACCACGGCGAGTACTACGCCCTGCTCGCGGCCGCCGGCGCGGGGATGGTGTTCTTCGCCGGCGCCGAGAACCTGATGACGCTCTTCCTCGGGCTCGAGTGGTTCTCCCTCTGCCTCTACATCCTGGTCGCGATCGACACCGAGCGCGCGACCTCGCTCGAGGCGGGCCTCAAGTACCTGATCGTCGGCGGGTTCGGATCGGCCGTGCTGCTGTTCGGATCCGCGTTCGTCTACGGCGCGACCGGCGAGATCGGCTTCGCGGAGATCGCGGCGGCGAATCCGGCGGACGACGTGTTCCTCCTCGCCGGCCTCGCAATGATCCTGGCAGGACTCGCGTTCAAGGTCTCGGCGGCGCCGTTCCACATGTGGACGCCCGACGTGTACGAGGGCGCGCCAACGTCGGTGACGGCGTTCATGGCGGCCGCGACCAAGACCGCGGCGTTGGTAGTGATGCTCCGCGTCCTCGTCACTGCGTTCCCGGAGGAGAGCGAGATCTGGACGATCGCGGTTGCGGTTCTCGTGTGCATCTCGCTCGCCTGGGGGAACCTCGCCGCGCTCGCGCAGCGCGACGCGAAGCGCCTGCTCGCGTACTCCTCGATCTCGCACGCAGGGTTCATGCTCATGGCGATCGCGGCGGGCTCGGAGCGCGGCGGCGAGGCTCTCCTCTACTACCTCGTCCCCTACTCCGCGATGTCGGTCGGCGCGTTCGCGGTCGTCGCGGCACGGGAGCGCGAGCTTCAGCGCCCCGTGACGCTCGAGTCGCTCGCCGGCCTCGGCTGGGAGCGTCCGTGGCACGGAATCGCGATGTGGACGTTCATGCTCGGCATGGCAGGGTTTCCGCTGACGGGCGGCCTCTTCGGGAAGCTGTTCGTGTTCTCGGCCGCGTACGACGCGGGCGACTGGTGGCTCGTCCTCGTCGGAGTCGCTGCCACGATGATCTCGCTTGCGTACTACCTGAACGTGGTGCGCTGGATGTACATGCGTCCTGGCGGAGAGCTGCGGCTCGCCCCGGCCGGCGGGTCACCTCCGAGCGATCCTGCGCTGGGGGTGGCGATCGGGACGGCCGTCGTGGTCACAGTCGGGTCGTTCTTCGCCGCCCAGCCGATTCTGGACGTCGCGGCTGACGCAGCCGCGTCGCTCCCGTTCTAGGCTCTGCTCTGCGCAAGACCGGAATCCGCGAACGCGGATTCCGGTCGCACGAAGATCCCTGAAGGCGGCCGCTGCGGTCTTGTCCTTTAGATTTCGCGCTATGGGAACCGAACTCACCTGGCTCGGGCACTCGGCGTTCCGCGTCGACTCCCCGGGCGGCAAGCGCATCTACGTCGACCCGTTTCTGAACGGGAACCCGTCGTGCCCGGAGAACGAGCTCGAACCCGAGCGCTGCGACCTGATCCTCGTCACACACGGCCACGGCGACCACACCGGTGACGCCGTGGCGATCCATCAACGATTCGGCTGCCCCGTCGTCGCCCAGGTCGAGCTGCGGGCCTGGCTAACCGGTCAAGGAGTTGCCGACGACGGCATGGCGCACTCGCCGAACAAGGGCGGAACGCTCGCTGTAGCAGGCGTGAAGATCACCCTCACGACCGCGAATCACTCCTCCAGCGCTCCCGACGGCAGCTACGCGGGCGAGCCGTGCGGGATCGTGCTCGAGCTCGAGGACGGCTTCAAGATCTACTTCGCCGGCGATACGAACGTCTTCGGGGACATGTCCC
>JBOHBA010000251.1:0-11988 GCA_050698095.1 Gaiellaceae bacterium | reverse complement strand
CGCTTCGCGTGCTCGAGCTCGTCGGCCACACGGACGTCCCGGTCGCGGCGGGCGCCGACCGCCCGCTCGAGCGGCAGCTCGTCGTCGCGGCACACGTCCACGGTGAGAGCGGCCTCGACGGGCCGGCGCTTCCCGACGCCTCGACCAGCCCGGCCTGGCACGACGCAATCGAGTTCATAGCTGCGCAAATCCGCGACGCGGACCAACCCGTCACACTTGTCGCAACCGGCCCTCTGACGAACGTCGCGCGCTACCTCGAGACGCACGGCACCGAGGGGATCGGACGTATCGAGCTCATGGGCGGGGCGATCGCCGAGGGGAACTTCACGCCCGCGGCCGAGTTCAACATCTGGTGCGATCCCGAGGCCGCGGCGATCGTGTTCGGGAGCGGTCTCGACGTGAGCATGATGGGGCTGGACGTCACGCACCAGGCACGGCTCGGGCCCGCCGAGGAACGGCGCCTGCGCGCTACCGGACGGGTCGGGAATGTCGTCGCCGATCTCAACGTGTACTTCACGCGCTACCACCGCGAGACGTACGGGTGGGACGGCGCTCCGATCCACGACGCGGTCGCAGTCGCGCACCTGATCCGGCCCGAGCTCGTCGAGACCCGCTACCGGAACGTCGCCGTCGAGCTCGAGTCCGACCTCTGCCGCGGGCGTACCGTGGTCGATCTGTGGAGTCGCACCGAGCGGCCGCCGAACGCCCATGTCGGCGTGAATCTCGCCGTGGAGGACTTCTTCGATCTGCTCGTCGAGAGGATCGCAAGCCTGGGATGACCGTTACTCCAGCGCTTGCGATGCTCCAACCGAGCCTGGTCGAGGCGCCGGCGCTGACCCCGAAGGTGAGCGCGTCCTCGAGTGGACGCGCCGCAACATGCCGCTTCTGCGACGGCTCCACGGGGAGTTCGCGCGCGAGGCGCTCGCGACGCTCTCCACCGTCGTCGAGTCCTGACCTCGAAGGAGCGCGCCGCGCTGCGGCGAATCGACCGGCATGGCTGCACGAAGGAAGAAGCGGCCGCTTCGGCCGCGCGTCCCCTCGCGCGTGAAGAAGCGGCGCCACCCCCGCACGCGCTCTCAGCACGAGAACGAGCTGCTCGGGCTCGCGCTCCTCGCGCTCGGGCTCGTCTTCTGCGCGATTCTCTACCTCGGCCTCGACGGCGGCTCGGTGGGCTCGTGGCTCGCAGACGCGCTGCGCGAGGTGCTCGGACAGGCCGCGTACGTCCTTCCGATCGTCCTTCTCGTCCTGGGCGGGCTCCTACTCGCCCGCAGCGACCTGCTCGAGGTGCGACCGTTTCGGCTGGGGGTCGGCGTCAGCTTTCTCGGCCTGATGACGCTTCTCGGCAAGGACTCGGGCGGATTTCTCGGCATGGCCATCGGCGGTACGGTCGCCGCGCTCATCGGCGAGACGGGAGCGGCGATCATCGGCGGCGCGCTCCTTCTGGGCGGGCTGCTCCTCGTGACCGGGGCGTCGACCGGCGCCATCCTCCGCCGCACCGGACGCGTCGTGAAGCGGGCAGGCTCCGGCGCGAGACGCGCGCTCGACTGGGTGTCGAGCGAGTCGCAGACCGCCGAGGACGTCGTCGAGCCGCCTCGGCCCCCGGCTCTCGCACCTCGGGGCGTGCTCGACGGGGCAGAGGAGTACCCGGACATCGTGGGCGCTGCGCCGTCCGCAGAGACGCAGTCGCTCGTCGCCGACGAGCCCGAGCCCGGCTTCGACAGCGTCGAGACCGTGTTCGAGACAACCGCTGAGCACTCCGAGTACCGGCTCCCCGATCGCACCCTTCTGCGCAGCTCTCCTGCTATTGCGGCAGCGGGCGGCGAAACCCAGGCCAAGACGGCGGATCTCCTCGTGCGCACTCTGTCCGAGTTCGGGGTCGAAGCGAGCGTGCTGGGGCAGATCTCGGGCCCGCGGGTCACCCGCTACGAGCTCCAGCTCGCGCCGGGCACGAAGGTGTCGAAGGTCGCAGGGCTCAAGGACGACCTCTCGTACGCATTGGCGACGACCGAGATCCGGATCCTCGCGCCGATCCCGGGCAAACAGGCCGTGGGAGTCGAGGTCCCGAACCTCTCTCCGCGCCTCGTCACGCTGGGAGACATCTACGACGACCTCCCGGCCACGGCGAGCCCGCTCGCGGTCTGGCTCGGCAAGGACATCTCCGGGAACTCCGTGTGGACCGATCTCGCGCGCATGCCGCACCTCCTGATCGCCGGCACGACGGGCTCGGGCAAGTCCGGCTGCATCAACACGATCCTCACCTCGACGCTCCTGCGCGCGACCCCGGACGAGGTCCGGATGATCCTCATCGATCCGAAGCGGATCGAGCTCGGCTACTACGAGTCGATTCCGCACCTCATGACCTCGGTCGTCTCGAGCCCGAAGGAAGCCGCGGTCGTCCTCATGAACGTCGTCGCCGAGATGGAGCGCCGCTACGAGCGGCTCTCGTTCGTCCGCGCCCGCAGCCTTCCGGAGGCGAACCGTGCGCTCCGCGCTCGCGGAGAGGCCACCTTGCCGTACCTCCTCGTCGTCATCGACGAGCTCGCCGACCTGATGATGGTTTCGCCGCAGGCGGTGGAGGACTGCGTGATCCGGCTCGCGCAGAAGTCCCGTGCGGTCGGGATCCACCTGGTCCTCGCGACGCAGCGGCCCTCGGTGGACGTCATCACCGGGATGATCAAGGCAAACGTCCCCTCGCGGATCGCGTTCGCCGTCTCCAGCCAGACGGACTCGCGCGTGATCCTCGACGGCGCCGGGGCGGAGAGCCTGCTCGGTCAGGGCGACATGCTCTTCAAGCCGCTCGGAACGTCCCGTTTGCAGCGCCTTCAGGGTGCCTACGTGAGCGAGGAGGAGGTCGCGCTCGTCGTCGAGCAGTGCCGCTCGCAGCGGGGCCAGGATCTCGACGAGTCCCTGCTCGAGGCGCCGGAAGCGGCGTACGAGGAGGGGGAGGACGAGCTGGACTTCGACCCCGACGAGGACCCGCTGCTCGACAAAGCGATCGAGATCGTCGTGCAGACGCAGACGGCGTCGGTCTCGTTGCTGCAGCGCCGGCTGCGGGTCGGATACACGCGCGCGGGTCGGCTGGTCGACATGCTCGAGCGCCGCGGGATCATCTCCGGCTACGAGGGCTCCAAGCCGAGGCGCGTGCTCGTCACGGAGGTCGATCTCCAGAGTGCGGCTCACGGCTTGTAAAGACCGCGTGTTCCTCTAGCACGACCGCCAACTTCGGGTTAGCATCGCGCGTCAGATACGCGGGTAGGCAAATCCGATGGAGGAGGGCACGTGAAAGTACGCAGAAAGACGGTCGCCGCGTTTGCAGCGACGATTGCCGCCGTCGTGGCGGTGACAGGGATGGTGGTCGCCAGCGGGACGGCGTCCTCGCAGCAGACACCGTTGACGGCCGCGCTCATCTCGGACGTCGGCCGGTTCAACGACAAGTCGTTCAACCAGTCCCAGCTCGCCGGACTGCTCCGGGCGAAGCGGGTGCTCAAGGTCAAGGCGCTTCCGCTGCAGTCGAACTCCGACGCGGACTACATCCCGAACCTGACCACTGCACTGCGGCGCGGCTCGGGCGCCATCGTCTGCGCAGGGTTCCTGATGGCGGATGCGTGCGCGAAGGTCGCCCTCTCGAGCCAGGGCAAGACGCGTCAGTTCGCGATCACGGACTATCCGGTCCAGATTCCGCCGTTCTCGACCGCCAAGGGCAAGCTGATCACGAAGAACGTCACGGGTCTGACGTACGCCGCGCAGGAGTCCGGCTGTCTCGTCGGGCACATGGCGGCGCTCATGGTGAAGCGGGGTGGCGGCCCGCAGGTCATCGGCGCCGTGGGCGGCATCAAGATCCCGCCCGTCGACGTCTGGATCGCCGGGTACCAGGCCTGCGCCAAGAGGGCCAACAAGGGCATCAAGGTGCTCGTGGGCTACTCGCAGGACTTCGTCGACTCGACCAAGTGCAAGGCCGTCGCGGAGAACCTCATCGCCCAGGGCGCCAAGGCTCTCTTCCAGGTCGCCGGTCTGTGCGGCCTCGGTACGCTCAAGGCGGCCGACGAGGCGAACATCTGGGGCATCGGCGTCGACGTCGACCAGTACGCCCTGGCCGGAAACGTCCTGACGAGCGGCATCAAGCGCGTCGACGAGGGCGTCTTCCAGTTCATCAAGGCGGTCAAGACCGGTGCCCCGCTCGGTACCGGCAACCTCACCTTCGACCTCGCAAACGGCGGCATGGGCCTCGGCAAGACGAGCCCACAGGTGCCGAAGGCGATCGTCGCGAGCACGGAGGCGTTGAAGCAGCGAATCATCGACGGCAAGTACACGCCGCCGACAGTCGTCAAGTAGTCGATACCACGTGTGGCAAGGGGCGGGCGTGAGCCCGCCCCTTGTGTTTCTCCCGGAGTCGCCAGCACCCTAGAATCCCGCTCCAGTGAGCACCGCTCGACTTCGTCTCGCGGTCGCGAGGGAAACCATGTTTCCCCAGCGCACCCACTTCTTCTCGAGAGCGTGGGGAACCACCCGGTTCCCCACACCCCTCCCCGCTCACTGCCCGGAAGCCGGTCAATGAGCGTCCAGGGCCCTGTTCTCGAGATGCGCGGAATCGTGAAGCAGTTCCCTGGCGTGCTCGCCAACGACGACGTCAGCTTCGACCTCGCGCGCGGCGAGGTGCATGCGCTCCTCGGAGAGAACGGCGCCGGGAAGTCGACGCTGATGAACATCCTGTAAGGGCTCTACAAACCCGACTCGGGCGACATCCTCGTCTCCGGGAAGACACTCAGCTTCAGCTCGGCGAAGGACGCGATCGAGGCCGGCCTCGGCATGGTGCATCAACACTTCATGCTCATCCCGGTCATGACCGTCGCGGAGAACATCGTGCTCGCGAGCGAGCCGACCGAGAGAGGCGTCTTCCTCGACTACGAGAACGCGCGCGAGCGCGTCCGCGAGCTGGCGGTTCAGTTCGGCTTCGCGATCGACCCGGATGCCAAGATCGAGGACATCTCGGTAGGACAGCAGCAGCGCGTCGAGATCCTCAAGGCCCTGTACCGCAAGGCGGACATCCTCATCCTCGACGAGCCGACCGCCGTCCTCACACCGCAGGAGGCGACGGAGCTCTTCGGGATCCTCAAGGGCCTGCAGCGCCAGGGCATGTCGATCATCTTCATCAGCCACAAGCTGAACGAGGTACTCGAGATCGCCGATCGGATCACGGTCCTCCGGCGTGGCAAGAAGATCGACACGGTCCCGCGCGAAGGAGCGACCGAAGAGGGGCTTGCCAGGATGATGGTCGGGCGCGACGTGCTGCTCCGCGTCGACAAACCGCCCGCGTCGCCTGGCGACGTCGTCCTCGAGCTCGAGGACGTCCACGTGCGCGACGATCGTGGCATCGAGAAGGTGCGAGGCGTCTCGCTCCAGGTGCGCACCGGCGAGATCGTCGGTATCGCAGGGGTCGATGGCAACGGCCAGACCGAGCTCGTTGAGGTGATCACCGGCCTGCAGAGGCGCGAGAGCGGCCGTATCGTCGTCGACGGGAAAGAGATGTCGTCGCACGCGAGCCCGCTCGCGATCCTCGAGGCCGGGGTCGGCCACATCCCGGAGGATCGCCACCGCTACGGGCTCGTCCTCGACTTCACGCTCGCGGAGAACGCGGCGCTGCACGACTTCCGCTATCCGCCCGACTCGCGCTTCGGGTGGCTCAGGCCGAAGGTTCTGGTGGAGCGGACGCGGCGGCTGATCAAGGAGTTCGACGTGCGAGGCGGGAACCCCCAGACGAAGGCCCGCAATCTCTCCGGCGGGAATCAACAGAAGCTGGTCGCCGCTCGTGAGGTCGATCGCGACCCGCGCGTGCTCATCGCCGCGCAGCCGACGCGTGGTCTCGACGTCGGCGCAATCGAGTACCTCCACCGGCGGCTCGTCGAGGAGCGAGACGTGGGGCGGGCGGTCCTCCTCGTCTCGCTCGAGCTCGAGGAGGTGCTCTCGCTCTCCGACCGCATCCTCGTCATGTACGAGGGACAGATCGTCGCCGAGCACGCCTCGGGCGTCACGGAGGAGGAGATCGGCGTCGAGATGCTTGGCGGTCAGCGCGAGGCCGTCGCATGACCGAGACCCCAAAAGATCGTCCGCCGCCCGAGCAGGGCGAACCGACGACCATCGCCGGCAAGCTCCAGCTCAAACAGAAGGCCGGGGGGATCATCCCGCCGATCCTGACGGCGATCTTCGCCTTCTTTATGGGGGGGCTCGTGATCCTCGCGTCCGGCGCGAACCCGATCGACGCCTATCGCGGGATCCTCGAAGGCGCCGGCATCGACTGGTTCTGGGCTCACCTCGGGAACACGGACGTCCTCGACCTATCGACCTTCAACCTCACGCAGACGCTCCTGCGGACGACGACGTTCGCGCTGACGGGGCTAGCGGTCGCCTTCGCATTTCGCTGCGGCATGTTCAACATCGGCGGTCAGGGCCAGTACACAATGGGCGTCGTCGTCGCGATCTGGGTCGGCGCGTACTGGGGCGACGCCCTTCCGAACGGTCTTCACGTCGTCATCGGAATCGTGCTCGCCGGGGTGGCTGGGGCTCTCTGGGCGGGGATCGCCGGGATCCTGAAGGCGACCGTGGGCGCGCACGAGGTGATCACGACGATCATGTTGAACTGGATCGCGTTCTGGTTTGCGAGCTACTGCTTCGGTCAGGGCGGCCCACTCCAGAACAGGACGCCCGGCCGGGAGTCGTCCCCCAGCTCCGACAGTGTCTACGACCACGGGACCTTCATCCCGATCCTCTGGGGCGACGAGGGCCTGCAGGCCCTGCACTACGGGATCTTCCTTGCGATCGCGGCGGTGGTCGCGTTCTGGCTCGTCATGAACCGCACGACCCTCGGCTACGAGGTTCGTGCCGTCGGGTTCAACCCCGAGGCAGCCAGGTACGGCGGGATCAGCGTCAAGAAGAACTTCTTCCTCGCCATGGCGATCTCGGGGCTCTTCGCGGGTCTTGCAGCGGCGGTCGACATCTTCGGGTGGAAATACACGGCGGGGGTGCTCGACATCCAGGCGTCGACGGTCGGCTTCGTCGGGATCGCCGTGGCGCTTCTCGGTCGGTCAACGGCAATCGGGGTGGGGCTTGCCGCCTTCGTCTTCGGCGGGCTCGAATACGGGGCGACGCGCGGCCTCGACCCCGAAGTGTTCGACCCGACGCTCGCCGGGAACCTGAGCCTCATGATCCAGGGGCTGGTCGTCCTCTTCATCGGCGCGGACCTGCTCATCCTCTACGTCTGGAACCTCCGGCGGAAGCGGTTCGCCTCGCCGCGCATGTCTGGGAGGGGCGCATGACGGTCCCAGCGCTCACCCCCAAGCGGATCGGGATCGCCGGGGTCTTCCTCGGCGCGCTCGCGTTCTGGCTCGCGCTGCCGCCCATTCACGTGCGGAGCCTCGTCGCGCCGGTCCTCTGCGCGGCGCTCGCTGCAGCGGCCGGCATCTACGCAGCACGCGCCGGCGAGGTGCGCGCCGGGTGGGGTGCGATCGTCGTGGGCTTCATGGGGCTCGGGGCCGGTTACCTCGCGACTCGCTCGAACGTCGAGAACCTCGAGATCGTCTTCACGTGGTCGACGCTGATCGCGTCGATGCTCGTGTTCGCGACACCCCTCATCTACGCGTCGCTCGGTGGCATCTTCTCCGAGCGGAGCGGGGTCGTGAACATCGGGCTCGAGGGCATGATGCTGATGGGCGCCTTCTGGGCGATCTGGGGCGCCGACAGGACCGGTAACTGGGTGACGGGTGTCCTGATCGGGATGGCGGCCGGTGGCCTGCTCGGGTTGCTGCACGCGTTCTTCTCCGTGCACCTGCGCGCCGATCAGATCATCGGGGGGACAGCCATCAACCTCCTCGCGCTCGGCGTCACCGGCTACGCCTTCGTCCAGCTGTACGGGACGGAGAACATCCCGGCCGGGGTCTCCGAGGTCCCGCGTCTCAAGATGACGTTCCTCGAGCGCATTCCGCCGGACACCGTCGGAGACTTCCTCTACGGCGCGTTCGGGCGCCTCAGCGTCATGATCTGGGTCGGCTTCGTCTTCGTCATCGTCGCGCACATCGTGCTCTTCAAGACTCCACTGGGGCTACGGCTCCGATCGACGGGCGAGCACCCGCGCGCGGCCGATACGGTCGGGATCAGCGTCTACGGCATGCGCTACCTCGGCGTGACCCTGTCGGGCGTGCTCGCCGGAGCGGGTGGCGCATTCCTGTCGGTCGGCGTCATCAGCGGCTTCAACGAGAACATGACAGCGGGTCGCGGGTTCATCGCGCTCGCCGCGGTGATCGCCGGCGGCTGGCGCCCCTTCGGCTCGCTGTTCTTCGCGTGCCTCTTCGGCTTCTCGACCGCGCTCGCGTTCCGGCTCGGCGACGCCTATCGCGACTCCGTTGCGGGGTTGGACGTCCTCGCGCAGATGCTCCCGTACATCCTCACGCTCATCATCGTTGCGGGTGTGATCGGGAAGTCGTTCCCGCCGGCCTCCGTCGGCAAGCCGTATACGAAGCAGTAGTGTGGCGCGACCCGGGCACGCCGCGGCGCGGGGATCGTTGCTCGCCGGCCTCGCGTCGGTCGCGACGCTACCGGTCGCGATCTACGTCACAAGGTTCAGCGAGCGCTACGACCTGCTTCACGCGGGGTTCGCAATTCCCGTCGCGGCGGGGCTCGGGCTCGCCGCGTTGGCGCTCGCGCGGCGAGCGCAAGTGCGACGCGCGCTGGCTCTCGAAGGAAGACGACCTGGGCCGGCGGCGATCGGCCGCGTGCTCGGCGTCGTCGGGCTCTGCCTGGCAACGGCGGCCGTTGTTGCGCTCGCCGTCTACGGGCTCCTCGAGTACGTCGGGTCGCGGGACTAACGGTCGCCCGCGCGGACCCTCTACAATCCCCCGCTCATGTTCGACATCGGCTCCAGCCTCCGTGAGGCCCGACTCCGTCTGGAGCTCGACTTTCCCGAGCTCGAGGAGCGGACGAAGATCCGCCCGAAGTACCTCCGCGCGCTCGAGGACGAGCGGTTCGACATCCTGCCGGCGCCGACGTACGTCCGTGGCTTCCTGCGCTCGTACGCGGAGACGCTCGGCCTCGACGGACAGCCCTTCGTCGACGAGTACAACACCCGCTTCGCCGTGGGAGAGGACGATGCGCCTCTGCGCGCTCGGCGTGCGCCCGCTCCTCGTCGCGATCATGGCGCGCGGGAGTCGCGCATCGCGGGCCTGGCGCTCTTCGCGATCGCAGTAGCGACCGCCCTCGTGATCGCGGCGTGGAGGTTCGGCGGGCCGGAAGGCGAGAAGGTCTCCGGGCTTGCCACGCCGGGCGCGGGCGAAACGCTGCAGAGCGCGTCGGGCGCCGTGCAGCGAACGCGGCTCGTCGTGCGCGCGGTCAGCGGCGGATCGTGGATGGAGGTGCGCGCGGGGTCGGCGGGCGGGCAGCTCCTCTACAGCGGAACGCTCGAGCGCGGTCAGCGGAAGATGTTCGAGGGCACGCGACTCCTGCTCGCTCTCGCCGAGCCGCAGCGCGTCGCGGTGCGGCTCAACGGCAATCGTGTGAGCCTGCCCGTGGGGACGACCTTCGTCGTCACGCCACGACGGATAACCCGCGCGACCTCTTGATGCTCGACCGGAAATTCACGCGGGTCGGATGGCGGTCACGACACGGCGCCGGATCGCCACCCTCTCACGTCGCACAGGCTTCAAGCCTGCACGACGCGTGAGTGCGCCGCCCGGCTTGGTCGTGACCGTCCCCGACTGCGCGCCAATTTCCGGTCAAGCATCTTGACGCGCCCGCGGGCGGCGATCGTCGTGACGGGCAGCGAGCTCGTCAGGGGCGACCGCGACGACCGCAACGGTCCCTTCCTCGCTGCTGAGGCGGTACGGCTCGGCCTCGAGCCGGAGCGCATCATCATCGTCGGCGACCGGCCACAGGATCTCGAACGTGCATTTCGCCAGGGATTCGACGCAGATCTGTGCCTCGTCTCAGGCGGGCTCGGCCCGACGCACGACGATCGCACGATCGAGCTCGTCGCACGTGTCGCCGGCCGTTCGCTCGCGGTGGACGAGAGGCTCGAACGGGAGATCGAAAGCGTCTCGCGGATGATCGCGGACCGCCTCGGGCGTCCTTACGCGGACTTCACGACCGGCGTGCGCAAGCAGGCGACCCTTCCCGAGGGCGCTCTCTCCCTCGGGCTCGCCGGGACGGCGCCGGGTGTCGTCCTCGATGCGGACGGCTGTGTCGTCGTCGTGCTCCCGGGCCCCCCTCGCGAGCTGCGCCGTCTCTGGCCGCGGGCGCTCGAGACGGAACCGGTGCGCCGTGTGCTCGAGGGAGCGCCCGTGCGCGAGCGAGCCGTGTTGCGGTTCTTCGGGACACCCGAGTCTGCGGTCGCCGAGGCGCTCGCCGAGGCGGGCGGCGACGGCGACGGCGTCGAGGTGACGATCTGCGCTCGCGAGTTCGAGATCCACGTCGACGTGGTGGTCGAGCCGGGGGCGGAGGAGCGCGCACGCGCCCTGACGAGCTCACTCCGAGAACGTCTCGGACGGTACCTCTTCAGCGAGGGCAACCGCACGATCGCCGAGATCGTCCTCGACCTCTGCCGAGCCCGCGGACTGACGCTTGCGACCGCGGAGTCGTGCACGGGTGGCCTGGTTGCCGCGCGGCTCACGAGCGTGCCCGGCGCCAGCGATGTGTTCCTGGGTAGCGTCGTCGCGTATGCGAACACGGTAAAGAGCGGGGAGCTGGACGTCGCGCAGGATGTGCTCGATCTCCACGGCGCCGTCTCGGCCGAGACCGCTCAGGCGATGGCGCACGGCGTGCGTGCCCGGCTCGGCGCGGACATCGCGATCGCGGTGACGGGCGTCGCCGGGCCCGACGGAGGCACCGAGGCCAAGCCGGTCGGTCTCGTCTTCGTCCACGCGGTCGGCCCGGACGGTGAGGAAGCGCGCCGCACCGAGCTTCCCGGAGATCGTGAGATGATCCGCGGGCGCGCGACCGCTGCGTCGCTGCACCTTGTTCGCCGATTGTTGGAGAACCGGCACACATCGACGTGAGTACTGGCGCTACCGTCGAGGGTGATGGCGACCTCAGGCTCTTCCTCGCGCTCGAGCTCCCGGCAGACGTCGTCTCCGGCCTCGTGTCCTGGAGCCGACGCCACCTCTCTCGCGGCCGGCCCGTGTCGAGCTTCCACGTCACGCTTGCGTTCCTGGGCACTCAACCGCGCGCTGCGCTCGATCCCGTCCGGCTCATCCTGCGCGAGGAAACGGCCGACGCTACGCCGTTCCTGCTCGAGTCCGTTCGGTACCGCGAGACTCGCTCGGTCGGGATGCTCGTCCTCGCCGATCCGAGCGGGGAGGCCGCGCGCCTTGCCGAGCGGCTGCAGCGGCGACTCGAGGATGCCTGCCTGTATCGAAGAGAGGCGCGCCCGTGGCTTCCACACGTCACGGTCGTGCGCTTCCGCGAGCGCCCGCGCCTCGACCCGCCGCTGCCCGAGATCGGCCCGTTCGCTCCGTCCGGCGCCGGTGCTTTGCTTTCACGTCTACACCCGTCGGGTGCGCGGTACGAGGTACTGGAGTCGTGTCCGTTAGGCGTCGTTCATAGAGCGTGTGAAACCGGGAGGATGAGGCATGAAGCGTGAAGAGGCGTTGGACGTGGCGCTCGGGCAGATCGAGCGGCAGTTCGGCAAGGGATCGGTGATGCGGATGAGCGATCGTCCTCAGGTAGCGGTGGGCGCGGTCTCGAGCGGATCGCTGGCGCTCGACATGGCGCTCGGGATCGGCGGCTTGCCGCGCGGGCGTGTGGTCGAGATCTTCGGCCCCGAGGCGTCGGGGAAGACGACGCTCGTCTACCACGTCATGGCGGAGGCTCAGCGGCGCGGGGGGATCTGCGCGTTCATCGACGCCGAGCACGCGATGGACCCGTCGTATGCGAAACGGATCGGGGTCGACATCGACCAGCTCCTCGTCTCCCAGCCCGACACCGGCGAGCAGGCGCTCGAGATCTGCG
>JBOHBA010000250.1:0-3642 GCA_050698095.1 Gaiellaceae bacterium | reverse complement strand
TGCTTCGCGTGGATCTTCTTCCGCTCGGACTCGTTCGCCGACGCGTGGGATCTCATCGTGCGCCTCTTCACCGCCTGGGGTGAGCCGTCAACGCTGGTCAGCGGGGGCGTCATCGCGGCGATCGCGGTCGGGATCGGCTCGCAGTACCTCCCCAGCCGCCTGCCGCTCGCGATCATGGAGCGCTTCTCGCGCCTACCGGTCCCAGCTCAGGCCGCCGTCCTCTCGCTCGCGCTCCTCGTCACTCACGCCATGGGGCCGGAGGGCGTGGCACCGTTCATCTACTTCCAGTTCTGATGACCGAGCGGAGACGTAGACCACGCAGGCGCATCGGTGAGGGCGGGCGGCGCCTGCACTCCGCAGGCTCGGCGATCGTCGTCTCGCTCACAGGGCTCCTGATCGCGTTGCTCCTGAACGCGCCGGGGCTGCACAAGTCCGCCACCATCCAGCCCGAGGGGTGGAAGCGCGACGCCGCGCTCGCGGTGACCGGGCCGCTCGAGCGCGCGAGCGAAGCGCTCCTGCTCGATCGCCCGCGTCGCGCCCTCAAGGCCGTGCTCGGGCGGTCGGAGGACGACGAGATCGACGTCGCTGTCGCACTCCCGAAGCCAGGGGCAGGTGGGACGCCGACCGCGCCGCCGAAGCGCGGGAGATTCTCTCCGAAGCGGAAGCTCGGCGTCTGGATCGCCGGAGACTCGCTCGTCGTCGTCCCGGGTGAGTCGCTCCTCCGCGCGATCGCCGACAATCGCGCTCTCACACCGGCCGGCAAGATCGACGGTCGCATCGCGAGCGGGCTCGAGCGGCCTGACGTCTTCAACTGGTTCACCCACGTTCGCGACCAGATACGGCGAAAGAAGCCGCAGGCGGCCGTCCTCATGCTCGGAGGCAATGACGACCACGGCTTCATGACCGGCCTACCCGAGGGACGAGAGGTCGGCTCCTTCGGTAGCCCCAGCTGGCGGGCTGAGTACCGCCGCCGGGTCGCGGCGATCATGGAGACGGTCACGGGCGCCGGCGCGTTCCTCGTCTGGATCGGCCTGCCGATCTCACACGACTCCGGTCAGACGGCCCGCTACGACGTCATCAACTCGATCGTTCAGTCGGAGGCCGCGAAGCGGCCGGGCCGCGCCTTCTACCTCGACACGTACTTCTTCTTCGCCGGAGCCGACGGCGGCTTCGCGGAGTACATCGAGGACGACGCGGGGAAGCTCGTGAAGATGCGCGCCGACGACGGCATCCACTTCGAGCGCGCGGCCGGCGACCTGATCGCGAAGAAGGTGCTGGAGCGGCTCGAGGAGCGCTACGACATCACGTCGTGGCGGAAGTCGAGCTAAGCCGTCCGGACGGTCACCGGCGCGCGCAGCCTGCGCGTCTGGCCCTGCGATTTGACTACCGCCTGAAATGTGAGCCTGACACCCACGGACTCGGCGGGGAACCGCAGGATGCCGGTCCGCTTCCCCTTGAAGGCGATCCAGGCGCAGACGCTCTGCGGAAGGAATTGCTTCATCTCGCCGTCCTGCCAGCACGCGACCACGGTCTCACCGAGCAGAAGCTGGAGCCGCGTGCGCGCACGTAGCGGCGCCCCCGCGCCGCTCTTGATCGTCACGGTATAGCGCCACGGCTGATCGACGACGGGCGTGGGCGTAGTCGTCGTCAGCTTCGCCTTGACGGGCGTTGCGGCAGCAGCAGGCGAGACGAGCGCCAGAGCGGCAACCGCAAGGCCGACGAGTCTCATCGGCCGAATCTTAGGCCCGCGTCGCGGCGCGCTCGAGCTCTCGGCCAGCGCGCGGCAGGAGCGCGAGCGCTACGAGCGCCGGAATCGTCGGCGCCCAGAACGCGAACAGCCGGTAGACCGCGACCGCGACGAGAGCAGGCGCGAGAGCAACCCCCACCACGGTGAGCGCGTACGTCATGCTCGCATCGACGCCTCCGACGCCACCGAGGGGGAGAGGGAGGATCGTGGCCACGTGCCCGGTGGCGAAGGCGAGCACGAGCTCCGGCAGCGGCAGCGACTCGCCGATCGAGCTGAGCGCCGCCCACAGGCACGCGACGTTCCCGACCCAGTAGAGGAGCGACCACGAGAGTGACCGCGCTCCCGTGCGACGCGGAAGCACCTTCCGCACCCACTCCGTCCCGGCGATCGCATACGAGACCCCGCGGTGCACGAGCGAGCCGCCGGACGCGGTCAGGCTCTCCACGCGACCGGGCTGCGTCACGAACGCTGCCGCTGCGAAGCAGAAGGGAATCCCCGCGAGCCAGGGAGTGGTGAGCGCGACCGGAGCGTCACCCAAGACGCCCAGGGCGATGAGCACCGCCGCGACCCAGGCGCCGGCGCCGAACGCGACGTAGAAGAGCGTGTTGAAGCCGAGAACGCGGACGGCAGCCTCCCGCTGGGAGAAGGACGCGCGGCGAAAGCACCAGTACGTCGCCGCGAGCGCACCGGCTCCCCCGGCGGCGATGACGCGCGTCGCTCCGATGCTCGCGAGCATGACGTGCGCGCTCAGCCCGAAGCCCGGGTCCGGCCCGTCGCTCCACCGAAACGCCTCGCGCACGACGGCCGCGTAGCCGGTCAGCGCCGCCACCTGCGCGACGAAGCAGATGAGGAACCACCGAGTGTCGGCTTCCGCGAGCGCATCCCTCACCTCGTCGAATCCGGCCGCCCGCGCGATGAGCGCGCCGACGCCCACCACGAGCAGCGCAGCGGCGACGACCCCGAGCGCGACCTTCCAGGCAGGAGGAATCGGCCGTCCTGTGGATGGATCGGCGCTCACTTGTCACCTTTACAGTGCCAGGCACTGTAAAGAACGAGCGCACGCCTCGCGCCGAGCCCTAGCGCGGCGCCGGCCACCGCGTCGAGCACGTAGTGGTTCCCCGTCGCCGCGACGATGAACGACACGAGCGCCGGGTACGAGTACGCAGCACTCTTGACAAAGCGCGACTCGGTGCGCTCGGCGATCGCCGCGCCCGTGATGACTGCGAACGCGACGTGCAGGCTCGGCATCGCCGCCACCGGGTTGTAGAGCCGGACGAGAACGGGATGCTCGAGGTCGAACCCGCTGACCTCCGACATCGTGTCCACGAACCCGTCGAGCGCTCGCGGAGGCTCCGTGGGAAACAAAAGGAAGACGGGCTGCGCCGCCAGATACGCGCTCTGGCACGTGCGGCGGAGCTCGTGATATCCGGGATCCCGACGGCGATACAGGAAGACGAGCCAGCCGACGGTCAGCGTCACGTTGAAGGCTGCGTATCCGACGTTGAGCCCGTACACGGTTCGCGGAAAACGCAGCACCGTCCGCTGCAGGGCAGGCTCGACGTCGATCCCGAGCCGCTCCTGGAGGGCGACGATGCGCTCGGCGTTCCTGCGAGCCCGCGCGCGTCCGTCCCCGCGCAGCACGAGCGCTCGCACGAGGAGGTACGTCCCGTAGACGGTGAGGGCGAGAGTCACCTCACGCCTGATCGAGAACGCCCTCACTCGAGCTCGTGCCAGGTCAGCGGATACACGGCCGCCCAGTGTTCCGCATTCGCGCGCAGCGTCGCCGTCCAGCGATCGGCCAGCTGCTGCAGAAAGACCCGCTCCGCCTCGACGCCTCCGTCCCGCGCCGGCGGATCGAGCAGCGGCTCGATCTCGACCCGCCAGCGGCGGAGGGC
>JBOHBA010000249.1:0-10802 GCA_050698095.1 Gaiellaceae bacterium | reverse complement strand
CTTCCGAGATGCGGTGGGAGGTGGGCCGGCCGACGAGCTGCGCCGGTCGGTGATGGGCGTGCTCATGGCGTTGCCGCACCATCTGCGCGTGCTCCCGGGGCACACCGACGAGACGACCATCGGACGCGAATGGGAGGAGAACCCGTTCGTGCGCTTCTGGCGCGGGCTCGAACCGGAGGACGGGAGATCCTGCCGCGTCCATGGCGACGAGGCGACGGTGGTCGTCTGGTCGCCGGACTACGACGGCAAGGGCAAGGCGCTCGTCCGCTTTGCCGACGGCTCCGAGGCGATCGTCGGGGCTTCCCGCATCGAAGGCCTCTGACCCGCTCCATATACCCTGATGGGGTATACTCCGACTCGTTGTCGAGATGAGACGAGAGTCGTGAGCGAGACCGTCACCTACAGCGTCGCCGCGATCCACTGCGCGCACTGCGCGACGTCCATCCGCGAGGAGGTTTCCGGGGTCGAGGGCGTCGAGGACGTCGACGTCGACCTCGACACGAAGGTCGTGACGATCACCGGGCGCGAGCTCGACGACGCCGCACTGCGCGCGGCGATCGAGGAGGCGGGGTACGAGGCCGCATGACGGCAGTTGCGCCCGAGACCAGGAGCGACAGGGAGGTGCGTCTCGACCTCGAGGGCATGACGTGTGCCTCGTGCGTTCGGCGCATCGAGCACAAGCTGAACAAGCTCGACGGGGTGGAGGCGACGGTCAACTTCGCGACCGAGCGGGCGACTGTCCACTGCGGCCCGTCGGTGACCGTTGCCGATCTCGTCTCCGCGGTCGAGGCAGCGGGCTATCACGCGCGCCCGGTCGACGAGTCGAGCGCGCATCACCACGACGAGCCCGCTGCAGTCCTCCGTCGCCGCCTGACCGTCGCGGTCGTCTCGACCGCGCCGCTCGCGGCGCTCGCGATGGTCCCTCCGCTCCAGTTCGAGGGCTGGGAGTGGGCCGCATTCGCGCTCGCCACACCGGTCGTCTTCTGGAGCGGCAGCGGCTTCCACCTTGCCGCGCTCCGGAGCGCGCGCCATCTGGCCGCGACGATGGACACCCTCATCTCCATCGGCACCCTCGCCGCCTACGCGTGGTCGGCGGTCGTCCTGGCCGGAGGCGTCGAGGCGGACACGTACTTCGAGGTCGCGGCGGTGATCACCACGCTCATCCTGCTCGGCCGCTATCTGGAGGCGCGCGCCAAGAGCCGCTCGAGCGAGGCGATCCGGATGCTGCTGGAGCTCGGCGCAAAGGAGGCGCGGATCCTCCGCGACGGCGACGAGGTCTCGATCCCGATCGAGCAGGTCGCGTTGGGCGATGCGATGGTCGTACGGCCCGGAGAGAAGATCCCGACGGACGGCGTGGTGCTCGAGGGCGAGTCGGCGATCGACCAGTCGCTGGTCACCGGCGAGTCGCTGCCGGTCGAGGTCAGCCCCGGTTCCGAGGTCGCGGGAGCGACGATCAACACGTTCGGCCGGCTGGTCGTTCGCGCGACGAAGGTCGGTGCGGATACGGCACTCGCGCAGATCGCACGACTGGTCGAGGCGGCACAAGCGGGGAAGGCTCCGGTGCAGCGTCTCGCCGACCGCGTGTCGGCAGTGTTCGTCCCGGTCGTGATCTTGATATCGCTCGCGACGCTGGCGGGCTGGCTTCTCCTCGACGCCTCGACTGCGGAGGCGTTCACCGCAGCGGTCGCGGTCCTGATCATCGCGTGCCCGTGCGCGCTCGGCCTTGCGACACCGACCGCGCTCATGGTCGGGACTGGCCGCGGCGCCCAGCTGGGCATCGTGATCAAAGGCCCCGAGATCCTCGAGCAGACGCGCAGGGTGGGGACGATCGTGCTCGACAAGACGGGAACGGTCACCGAGGGCCGGATGGAACTGGCCGACGTGACACCACTCGACGGCGCGAAGCGGTCGGAGATCCTGCGGCTCGCCGGCGCAGTCGAGTCGGCGTCCGAGCACCCGATCGCGCAGACGGTCGCCGCGGCGGCACGGCGCGAGGTGGGCGAGCTTCCAGCCGTCACCGGCTTCCGAAACGTTCCGGGCGTCGGCGTTCTCGGCACGGTCGAAGGCCACGAGGTGGAGGTCGGGCGCCGCGACGGGACGATCGCCGTCTCGTGGGATGGGACACCGCGCGCGACGCTCTCCGTCCGCGACACCGTCAAGCGGACGAGCGCGGAGGCGATCTCCGAGCTGAAGAGTCTCGGGCTGACTCCTGTCCTGCTCACGGGCGACAGCCGCGAGACGGCGGAGCGCGTCGCCCGGGAGGTCGGCATCGAGCGCGTTCTGGCCGAGGTGTACCCCGATGAGAAGGTCGCCGAGGTCCGCCGGCTGCAGGAGGCGGGCGAGGTCGTGGCGATGGTCGGGGACGGGATCAACGACGCGCCAGCTCTGGCACAGGCAGATCTCGGGCTTGCGATCGGCACCGGCACCGATGTCGCGATCGAGGCATCGGACCTCACGCTCGTCTCGGGCGATCTCCGCGCCGCTGCGGACGCGATCGCCCTCGCACGGCGGACGCTGCGGACGATCAAGGGGAATCTCTTCTGGGCGTTCGCCTACAATGTGGCCGCGATTCCGCTCGCCGTCGCCGGCCTCCTCAACCCGATCGTGGCCGCTGTGGCGATGGCGTTCTCGAGCCTCTTCGTCGTGACAAACTCGCTTCGGTTGCGCCGCTTCCGCTCCGCCCGTGAAGGAGTTGCCGCATGAGCCATACGGAGACGCCCACGCACGGCTACGCCGCGGACAAGCAGAAGCTCGTCGCGCGCCTCAACCGGATCGAGGGCCAGGTGCGCGGGATCGAGCGGATGGTCGAGGAGGATCGCTACTGCATCGACGTGCTCACGCAGATCGCCGCGGTCAACACCGCCCTCGAGAGCCTCGCGTTTACCATCCTCGACGACCACGTGAACCACTGTGTCGCCGGGGCGCTCGCCTCCGGCGATCCGGTCGAGGTCGAGACGAAGAGCAGGGAGCTTCTCGAGGCGGTGCACCGCTTCGCGCGGGTCCGCTAGCGATCGTCGGTCGCCAGGCGCAGACCGAGCGCAGGGATTCTCGTTTCACGAGTGTCCCAGGAAGCGCCGAAGCTCCTCCTCCACGAGGTCGGCCCAGCGGCCGGCGCGGGGGAGCGTGACGAGGCCGCCCCTGGGCGTGCGGAGCGCCATTCCGTGGACGCCGCCCGGGATGAGGACGTAGCGTCCGTCGGCGCCTCGCGCACATGCGCGCTCGAACCCCTTACGAGAGTGGCGCGGGGAGACACCCGGGATTCCGGGAAGCCACCGGTCGAGTGCGCCGTGAAAGACGGCGAGCCGCTTTCCGTGGAGGCGGGACACGTCGAGCTCCTCCGGGATCCAGGGCGCGAGCCCTACGACACCCTCGACCCCTGGCTCGTCGGCGATGCCGATCGAGACCGCTCCCCCCATCGAGAACCCGAGGAGCATCGTTCGCGGCGCGCCGACTTCGCGGACCGCAGCCCGCGCGTCGTCGAAGCACGAGTCGAGCCGCTTCCACGACTTGACCCGATACCGGACTTCGGCGAAAGCGAGCTCCGGGAGCCGCGCGGACAGCTCGCCGGCGAGCCATTCGATCGACGCGCTCCACGTCCCTCCGACCTCACGCGACTGGCCGCCGTTCACGCACACGACCGCGGAGCGGTCTGCCGGGCCCGTCACGCGCATCTCCGCGCCCGTGGCGAGGATCATGCGAGCGCTTGCGAGATCCATCCCGGTAGCTCTCTCAGGAGGGCGGGATCGATCGAGTGGCCCATGTGCGGCGCCTCGCGATACAGCAGCTCTGCGCCGGCGTTCTCGAGGAACTGCTTCGCCTGCCGGCTCCACTCGACCGAAATCACCGGATCGAGCCTGCCGTGCGCGATCGCCACATGCGGGAGCGGTGGCGCGAGATCAAGCACGAGCCCGGGGACCGTGGGCACGAAGCCGCTGAGCGCGATGAGCCCGGCAGGTCGCGGCCGGCTCTCGCCCAGACCTAGCGCGAACGTCATCACCGCGCCCTGCGAGAAGCCACCGACGATTGTGCGCTCCGAAGCGATTCCGGTGTCTGTGGCCAGCGCGTCGAGCCAGGAGCTCGCCCGCGCGTAGGTCTCCGAGAAGCTCTCGGGATCCGGGTAGCCGATCTCGCGGACTGCGTACCAATGGGCGCCCCCCGGGGGAAGGTGCAGTGGCCCCCGTGGCGTGAAACCGGCGAGTCGTCGTTCAGGGTCGAGCACGTCGAGCAGTGGAAAGAGATCGCGCTCGTCGGCGCCTCGCCCGTGGAAGAGCACCAGCACTCCTTCTGCCTCGCCCGCGGCCGGTCGGCTGAGATACGTGAGCGCGTCCGCGGGCATTGCGACGCGGAACGTACCTGCGTGAAGCGGCACCGATGACGGAAGGCAGCGCCGTCTAGCATGCGCGTGTGCGTGCGGATTCGCTTAGGAATCTCGCTGCGCGCGCTGTCGGCATCGGCGCCGATCAGAGCGACTCGCGGTCTGTGCGTGAATGCAAGGAGCTCCTCGTAGGTGTCTCGCTCATGGTGCTTCCGGCGGGTGTTCTCTGGGGCGCCCTCTACTGGGCGTTCGACGAGCCTGCGGCGGCGCTCTTCCCCTGGGGGTACACGGTCGCATCGGTCGTCGTTCTCGCGGTGTTCTCGCGGACGCACAGCTTCCGCCTCCTGCGGGCCTCCGAGTTGGCTCTCATCCTCGTCGTGCCCGCGTTGCTCATGCTCGTTCTGGGAGGTCTCGCACCGTCCAGCGGCGTGATTCTGTGGTCACTGCTCGCGCCGCTCGGCGCCGTCGTCTTCGACGCCCCCCAACGCGCATGGCTGTGGTTCGGCGCGTTCGTCGCGCTGCTCGTGGCCTGTGTCCCGCTCGCGCGCGTCGTCCGACCCGAAGCCGCCGACTTCCCCGAAGGACTCGTACTGACCTTCGGCGCGCTCAACATCGCGGCCGTGTCTCTCGTCGCCTTCACTTTGCTCGTCACCTTCGCGCGACAGCGCGAGGTCGCGCAGCGACGCGTCGAAACCCTGCTTACGAACATCCTTCCGGAGGAGATCGCCGAGCGCCTCCAGGTGGAGCCACAGTCCATCGCGGATCACTTCGACGCGGCGAGCATCCTCTTCGCCGACGTCGTCGACTTCACACCGCTCTCCAGCCGCCTCGACGCCCGCGAGGTAGTCGGCCTGCTCGATCGGCTCTTCACGTCGTTCGACGCCGTCGTCGACCGCTACGGCGTCGAGAAGATCAAGACGATCGGCGACTGCTACATGGTCGCGGCCGGGGTGCCGCGCCCTCGCGACGATCACGCGCATGCGCTCGTTCGCGTCGCGCTCGAGATGCGCGAGTGCGCGAAGGGCTGCCTGCCGGGTGACGGGCAGAACGACCTGCGACTGCGGATCGGGATCAGCTCGGGCCCGGTGGTGGCTGGCATCATCGGCAAGCGGCGCTTCCTCTACGACCTCTGGGGCGACACCGTGAACATGGCGAGCCGCATGGAGTCGCACGGAGTCCCGGACACGATCCAGATGACCCGCTCGACGTGGGAGCTCGTGCGCGACGACTTCGCCACGGAGCCGCGCGGCCCGGTCGAGGTCAAGGGCAAGGGGAAGGTCGAGACGTGGACCCTCGTCGGGTCGAGAAGCTGACGTGTCGCGCCACCCTGGCGTCCATAGACCTCGGTGCGCGGCTTCTCGGTGTTCTCAGCGCGCTTGGCTACTCGGCCGGCCTTGTTCGAGCCGGTAGAGCGGGGCTTCGTCGAGCGAGAGCACGCTTGCGCACCCGGCGGTGATCGCCCGCTCCCGTGCGGTTGACATGTTCAGCTCAGTGGCTGAGAATCGCCCCAGCTCATTCCGCGGAGAAGGAGGTCGGTGTGTCCTGGAATCTCAAAGGCAGCTACTTCGAGACGTGCTCCTGCGAGCTCATGTGTCCGTGCAATCTCTCGTTCGACCACGGTGCGACATACGATTACTGCCGCGCTACCCTCGTCTTCCACGTTCGCGAAGGTGAGATCCAGGGCACCGACGTCCGCGGGCGCAAGCTCGCCGTGATCATCGACACCCCGAAGGTCATGACCGAAGGCAACTGGCGCCTAGGCATGTTCGTCGATGCGGACGCAAGCGACGAGCAGATGGAGAAGCTCAGCGCGGTCTTCGGCGGGCAGATGGGCGGCCCCATGGAGGCACTCGGTCCGCTCGTCGGCGAGGTGCTCGGCGTTGAGCGAGCGCCCATCGAGATCGTGGAAGACGGAGTCCGCCACAGCGTCCGCATCGGGGATGCCATCGACTTCGAGGTCGAGGACATTGTCCCGTTCGGCGTCGAGACCGGGCAGCCGGTGCGCTTCGATGGCATGTTCCACCCGGTTGCGTCGAACCTCACGATGGCGGAGGCGAAGCGGTCGAAGATCGACGCCTTCGGAATCCAGTACGAGGGAAAATCGGGGCTCTCGACTTCTGAGTTCTCGTGGGCCGCCTGAGCGCTTGATCGCCTCGGCACACGAGCACGCTCCTGCCACCGGGGGGCTTGCGCCCGCGTTCGCCGCGGCGCGTACCCGGATCGGGTTCATCTCCCTGCTCCTCGCTCTCGCTGCGCTGGGCTGGTGGTGGACGGTCGACCGAATGCAAGGCATGGACGGTGGGCCGTGGACAGATCTCGGGACGCTCACCTGGTTCGTCGGCATATGGGTCGTGATGATGGCGGCGATGATGTTGCCGTCCGTGGCTCCGACTGTCGCGCTCTACTCGCGCATGACGAAGAGCCGCTCTCCGGTCGCACCGCTGCTTTTCGCTTCCGGGTATCTCGTCGTGTGGACGGGCGTCGGAGTGTTTGCCTTCGCAGTTGCGACCGCTGGCGGACGCATCTCGGGTGATCTGCTCGCATGGGATCGTGCCGGTCGCTGGATCGCCGGGGCGACTCTGATCGTTGCCGCCGTGTACGAGTTGACGCCGCTCAAGGACGTCTGCCTCGGCAAATGCCGAAGTCCGCTCGGCTTCTTGCTCGGCGCCTGGCGCGATGGACGCTCGGGTGCGCTGCAGATGGGTGCAAGGCATGGGGCCTGGTGTGTCGGCTGTTGCTGGGCTCTGATGGCCTCCCTCTTCGCGCTCGGGGTGATGAGCGTCGTCTGGATGGCAGTCGTCGCCGCCCTCATCGCATTCGAGAAGTTGATTCCGTCTCGTCGTACTGCGACCTACGGGACGGCAGCCATACTCTTCGCACTCGGCGTGCTCGTGATCGCCGCCCCCGACAGCATCCCGGCACTTACCGTCCCCGGGAACGGCTCGATGTCTCAGATGAACCAGATGAGCCCCTAGCTCCAGCGGCAGCGCAGCAAAGGGGCGAACCTCGTCGCCACGGAGAAGGTCGGCGTTGCCAGCAGATGCGCACTCGTGCCCTATGCCCTCGAGGGCATCAGCACGTGGACTCGACGGCGAGACGGTCGCGGTAGCAATGCGAGAGCTCGTGTACGCGGAGATCCGCGATCCCTGAACCACCGATCTGTTTCGTACATCCGCTAAATCCGGGCTGCGGTGCACCGAGACCTCTCGCCGGTCGAGCGCGAGCTGCAGCACGAGCGGGCCGCACGGCTGCTCGTCGAACACGTGCTCCGGCAGAGCAGGTCGCGGATCACCTCCTTGCAGTGCCGGCTCGCGGCGAAGAGTGGGTCGTGGACGTGCTGCGTGCGGCCGCAGATGCCGCGCTCGAGAAAGGCGCACCCGACGCGGCGATCTCCTCGCTGCGGCGCGCGCTCGACGAGCCGCCGCCGCCCCCCCGAGCAGCGGCCAGGCCTCCTTCTCGAGCTCGGCGGAGCCGACCCCCCAGCGCGACTCCTGACTGGAACGCTGCCGGCGATGCGGGAGGTCTGAGGCGGTGATTGACACCACGCTGAGTGGTTTGATATAGATAGACGTAACCACTGAGCGGGGTGGCAGATTGAAGTCCCAACCCAGAAACGTGACGCCGCTCTCCGGCAGGGAGGGAACATGAAGACTCGTACGATCGCGCTGCGCGTCATTGCGGCGACGGCCGTGACGGCTGTGATCGCCGCGAGCTCGGCCGCAGGACAGCTGCCCGTGGCGCTCGACGCGCAGGTTCTTCCTATCGCGCCGCCCGTGAGCGAGGCGGCCTACCCGACGTACGACTACGGTCGGGACGGCGTTCCCTCGCGATCCGGGAGCACCACGTGGCGCGTCGTCCAGGCGACGGGCAACTGTTGCGAGAACTACCTGACGACCTCCTCGGGTGGCCGCCTCTTCGATTTCGGCGGCACCTTCGTCAACTACTCGGACGATCGTGGCCTGACCTGGCGCTCGGTTCGCCCGCTCACGCCTCTCGTCAACGGCGAGGGGACGATCGCGATAGCGCCCGGGGGCGACGTGGTAGGGGTTGGCTGGGACCCGTATTCCGGCGATCACCTGCAGGCTTTCAAGTACGAGGCGGACACAGGGAAGTGGCAGTACACGGAGACGCCGCTGCATCAGCCGTTCTTCGACCGGGAGTGGGTCAGCGTCGTCCCGGGTCCGCTCACGATCGACGGCCAGACGTTCGAGTACATCACGTTCCTCAAGGGCGGCTATCCGTGGAAGGAGTTTTGGTACGTCTCGACGGACGGCCTCAACTACGTCAAGGTCTCGAGCAAGTTCGTCGACAGGACGGTCAACGGAGCGACGCAGACGCTCGGCACGGGTATTCGCGCAGACGCGGACTGGACGCAAGCGAACGCGAACACCGGAATGGCGCCGCTCGGCGGCCCCGACCTTCTCGCCGCGCCGGACTATCCGAGCGTCACCTGGTCGGTGTTCGACGGAGGCGCGAACGAGTGGACCGGCGTCACGTTCGCCGACGGCACGGCGCCGAGCGGGTTGTTCCAGGTCGACTCGAGCGGTCGGCTCCACAACCTGATTCCAGACGGAAGCTCGTTCACCTACCGCTGGACGTCCGATGACGGAGCCACCTGGAAGTCGCTCGACGTGTCGCTCCCGGAGAGCACTGCGATCGAGGAGATCGACTTCCGCGCAAACCGCGTCGCAGGTGTCGCGGCCGTCGTCATCCACGCGCAGAACTCGGCGACCGGCACGGACGTCGACCTCGTCTACAAGCTCGGGATCGGGCGCAGGGACGAGACTCCGCGGCTCCAGCGTCTGTACTACCTCGGTCTCGGCGACGTCAACTCGACGGCGGGGCTGGGAAGCGACGTGCGCATGGACTTCCAGACGGTGACGATCTTCGCCGACGGGCGAGTGGCGGTCTCGTATCTCGACTCGACGACGAAGTCGACCTCGCCGACGACGGGCGCCGAGCGCATCAGCCCCGCTGTCGCGATCGAGCTGAGCACGAAGGTGCGCCGAATCCAGGGCGGCAGCGAGCCGGCGCCTGTGGTCGGAACGGCGCAGCCCCCGATCTCGACCACCGTGCTCGTCGGCGCATCAGGTGCGGGCAACCGGGTTGCCCCGGTGACCAGCACGTACTTCGAGTTCTCGGTCCCGGCGAACGCGGACGACGCGGCGATGATCGTCCAGGCGACGCCGACGCTCCCGGCGGACATCGATCTCTACCTGCAGCGGCAACTCCCCGATGGAACATGGAGCGGCGATCTCGCGTCGGGGACGTCGGGCTCCCTCACCGACGAGGTGCTCCAGAGCGGGCGGTTGCTCGCAGGAAGCACCTACCGCGTGGAGGCGCACAACTGGGCCGGTCCTCCGAACACGATCGCGCTCGAGCTCACGTTCTTCAACTCGGAGGGCGTCGCGGGCACATGAGCTTCGGTAGTCCCCGTCACTGGTCCCGGCTCGCGCTCGTGGCGCTCGCCAGCGCCGTGGTGCTGATCGGCCCTGCCACGAGCGCGCGAAGTAGCGCGTCCGCGTTCGGCATGGAGACGCGGGAGTACGTGGTGCCGACCAGGCACGGTCTCGTGTACCTGGAGGTTGTCCACCCGGTGGACGCGAGCGGCAATGTCGTCATGGCACCGGCGATCCTCACCTACTCGCCGTACTCGGGCGCACTTGGGCGCAACGGCGACGCGTCGCGCTGGGTGCCCCGCGGATACGCGCGTGCGACGGCCGATCTCGTCGGCACCGGCAACTCCGGCGGCTGCTGGGACTACGGCGGCCGGCGCGAGAAGGAGAGCGGTTACGACCTCGTCGAGTGGATCGCCGCTCGAGACTGGTCGACGGGCCGGCTCGCCATGATGGGCGGCTCGTACGAGGGCACCACGGCGACGGCCGTGGCCGTGACCGACCCGCCGCACCTGACCACGATCGTCCCCGAGGCGGCGATCTCCCGCTGGTACGAGTACGCGTACTCGGGTGGGATCCGCTACTTCCTGAACAACGAAAGCCCGAGCGACGAGGGCGCCGACACGCCGTTGGCGTTCGACTTCGGGTTTGCGATCCCACCGCCGCTCGACGCGGGCGACGCGACCTGGGGGGAGCGCGTCGCCTCGACGGTCACTCCCTGCGAGGAGGTCGAGCACACGCTGCGCGGTTACGACTTGGACACGCCGGACTACGACGCCTTCTGGCTCGAGCGGGACTACGTCGTCGACGCGGGCCGGATCGACATTCCGGTACTCGTCGCGCACAACTGGGGGGACTGGAACGTGAAGCAGGAGGAGGGGATCAACCTCTACCGGGCTCTCGTCAACGCGCCCGTGAAGCGGCTCTACATGGGCTCGCGTTACCGCGGCCACGGGCGCCCCACGCTCGGGTACACGGCGACCGTCGATCGCTGGATGGACCACTACCTGCTCGGCGTCGCGAACGGGGCTCCCGACTCCGTTCCGGCTGTGACCAGCCAGATGGCCGACTACGGCGGCGCCCTCGGGAAC
>JBOHBA010000248.1:0-3017 GCA_050698095.1 Gaiellaceae bacterium | reverse complement strand
CGATGCAGCAGTCGGTATCGAGCCGCTTGCCGTTCCGCTCTGCGCTGTTGTGGTGGAGGCCGATCACGCGGCCGTCCTCGCTCGTGAAGAGCTGCTTCAGATCGGCCTTGAAGGTGCCGCCCGTGTCACCGCCGTAGCGGCCGAACTGCCCGAAGACTGCGTCGCGACCCTGGTAGTCGCCGGCGATCGGGCTGCGCCCCGGCGTGTGCCACGAGGCGTTCTCGTCCAAGATCTCGGTGAGCGTTGCCATGTCGGCCTTGTTGAAGGCCTCGTATCCACGCCGCACGAGCTCGGCGTTCGGGTGCTTTGTGATGGTGGTGGTCACCTCTCCTCCTCGCGTTAGGCGTCGTACGTCCCGCCGAGCTCCAGCACCTGAGGCCTCCCCTTGTGCCCGGCCTCCTGCATGATCCCCGGGACGTCCGGATCGGACGCAAAGCTCTGCCAGCCCTCCAGATCCCAGTCGAAAATCGCCCAGACCCGGTCGTCCTGGTTGGGATCGCGAAAGACGCGCGAACCTTTGGAGCCGTGCTGCTTCCGCTTCTCGGCGCCCTTGGTCGAGTAGATCCGCACGAAGCGGTCGTAGTTCTCGACCGTTGTCGTTGCCAGGATCATCCTCGTCCTCCTCTCCGTGACTCGGCGTCGCTACTCGACGCCGATGGTGCGGCGAGTCTGCGCCGGGGGAGGCCCGGGCGGAATCGGGCGAACGCCCTATCCGGCGCGAACGAGCTCGTGCTCGAAGGCCCAGAGCGTCGCAGCCGCTCTGCTGCGAACGCCGGCCTTCTCGTAGACATGCTGGACGTGGTGTCCGACGGTCTTCGCCGAGATGCCGAGATCCTCCGCGATCTCTTGGTTGGATCGACCGTGCACGAGCACGAGGAGGACTTCCAGCTCGCGCCGAGTCAACCCGGCAGGCAACTCGCGAGGCCGCTCCAGCACGTGGTGGCCGGCCGCAGCGAGCACCGCATCGACGACGTCCGGGTCGAGCCGTCCCCCCTCAGCCTCACGCAACACCTCCGCCTCGGCTGCGGCAGCGTCGAGAGCCGGCCGGTACGGGCGCGCCTCGCGCATCGCCCCGTAGCAGTCGGCGGCGGCAAGGATGCGAGCGGTCTGATCGAGCGCAGGACCGCGCGTGCCGCGGTGGTTGCCCGAGCCGTCCAGCCGCTCGAGGTGCGAGCCGGCGAGGAGCCCGATCGGAGCGAGCGTCGGCGACTGGGCGAACGCGCGCTCCGTGAAGTGGGGATGGAGGCGCACCCGCTCCCATTCGCCGAATCCGAGTGGCCCCGGCTTCTCCCAAATCGCGTTCGACACTCCGATCCGGCCGAGGTCGTGCGCGAGAGCAGAGCGCCGAACGACCGTGACCGCGTCGGCCGTGAGGCCCAGGCGCCATGCGGCGGCCTCGGCGAGCTCGGCCACGCCCGTCGAGTGCTCGCGAAACCACGGCGACTTGAGGCCGGTGATAGCCGCGATGGCCCTGAAGGCGGCATCGACCCGTTCGCCCGCGATCCAGATCTTCGGGAACGGCTCGATGTCGAGCGCCTGCTCCCACATCCGCGCCTCGTCCAGCTCGGCGAGGAGGGCACCGAAGTTCAACACGGCAAGCTGGGCGAGCCGGGGCTCGTACGCGGCACCCGCGCGACGCTCGATGACTCCTCGCGCCTCGTCGGGGCCTCCGGCGGAGAGGAAGAGCGAGATGTCCCGTGCGACGTGCAGGAGACGCATCGGCAACGGGATCTCGTCGCCGGCAACGCCCGGAAATCCTCGTCCGTCCCAGCGCGCGAAGACGTATTCGAGCGCTGCCTGGATGCCCGAACCGAGGTCGAGCCACCCCGCGAAACGCTGCGCAACCTCGCACATCGTCGCGAACGAGTCCCGAGCCCTCGGCCCCGCGTTGGCGATCGCGTCCTCGATCATCGCGGCGCGAACCTCGGGGGCACGGCCGGCGCCGACGTGGGCCCGGTAGAACGCCAGCACCTCCGCGGGGTTTGTCGTGTCGATGAGGAAGAACGCGGCTCTGTGCGCGATGTCGTCGCCGAACAGTTGCGTCGCCTCGTGACCGTTCGAGGTGCACCCGGAAGCGTGGAGGAGAGCCACGTAGTACGTGTCTGCAAGCTCCCCGGCCGACGCTTCCGCAAGCTCGCCGAGACGGACCGCAAGCACGGCGGTGCGCAGCGCGTGTTCGAGCGGCTGCCCCGTGCCGAGGTCGGTCGCGAGCGAGAGGGCGCCGACCACCTCGGCAGCGCGGATCGGCCGCTCTTCAAAGCCCAGCACTGCTGCGACTGCTCCGGGCTCCTCAACTGCCACGGCGGGATCCTACGATCGGGCGCAGCCCCAGGGGGTGGAAAACGTCGCTCTGCGCGGCGCGTGACCCGTCAGCCGCCGAAGGGTGCGGGATGCGAGTCCTCGCCGGGCGCGCTGTCTGCCGCCGACCCCACGAGTCTCCAAGTCTCGACCTTCCCCTTGCCCTTGACCTCGACGAGACCGCGCGGCTCGGTGGCGTAGTCGTCGCGCACGAGCTCCCACGTCGAGCGGGTGATCTGGATCATGTCCGGGACTCCGTGCGACTCCATGCGGCTCGCCAAGTTCACGGTGTCGCCCCAGAGGTCGTACAGCAAGCGCCGCTTTCCGATGACGCCCGCGACGACCGGGCCCGAGCTGATCCCGATGCGCAGCCGGAGGTCGCCCTGGCCGCCGCCCGCCAGGCAGCTCTTCGCGCACTCGCGCATCTCGAGCGCGACCCGAACGAGCGCGTGCGCGTGATCGTCGCGAGGGCGTGGGACCCCTGCCGCGACCATGTAGCAGTCGCCGATCGTCTTGATCTTCTCGACGCCGTGGCGATCGACGACCGCGTCGAACGACGTGAACAGGCGATCGAGCAGATCCACGACCTCGCGCGCGTCGAGGCGGCTCGATAGCGGCGTAAAGTCGACGACGTCGGCGAAGAGGATGCTCGCCTCGTCGAAGTGGTCCGCGATGGACTGAGACTCCACCTGCAGACGCTCGGCGATCTCTTCCGGTAG
>JBOHBA010000247.1:0-4129 GCA_050698095.1 Gaiellaceae bacterium | reverse complement strand
GCTCGGCTACGTGCGCGCGGTATGCGTCGGCGTCCATGAGCGCGTCGAGCTCACCCGGATCGGACATGCGGATTCGGACGAGCCAGCCCTCGCCGTAGGGATCGTCGTTGATGGTCTCGGGCTCGTCGACCGCCTTCTGGTTGATCTCGAGAACCTCGCCTGACAACGGCGCCACGATGTCCGAGACAGCCTTCACCGATTCGACCTCGCCATAGGACTCGTCCTTCGTCACCGTCGATCCGACGGCCGGCGCCTCGTAGTGCACGAGCTCGCCGAGGGCGTCCTGCGCGAACCAGGTGACACCAAGCGTGGCGTCGGGGCCGTCGACCCGCGCCCAGTCGTGCTCGGAGTGGTATCTGAGCTCGTCGGGGTAACTCTCGGTCGCTGGCACCTATGGCTCCTTCCGGTAGATCGGTTTTCTCACGACTCGACCCCGCCTCGGCTTCCCGCGGACGTCGATCACGAGCTCGCCGTCGGGGGCGGCCGCGGCGGAAGGGACGTATCCCATCCCAATGCCCTGGTCGAGCATCGGCGAGTGCGTCCCCGAGGTCACCTCGCCGCCGCCCTCGATCGGCATGCCCTGCCGCGGGACCGCGCGCTCCTCCATGACGAACGGCACCAGCTTTCGCTCGGGGCCGTCCGCGCGAATTCGTCGCAGCAGCTCGACCCCGGTGAACTCCGTGTCGAGCGCGCACGCCCAGCCGAGCCCCGCCGAGATGGCGTCGGTCTCGGGCCCGATGTCGTTACCGTGCAGCGGGTAGCAGACCTCGAGGCGCAGCGTGTCGCGGGCGCCCAATCCACAAGGAGTGGCGCCGCGTGCGACGACGGCGTCCCACAACCGCGGCACGTCCTCGTCGGGGCAGCAGAGCTCGACGCCCTTCTCTCCCGTGTAGCCGGTACGGCAAATCATCACCTCGACCCCGTCGATCCCTCCCATCGCGTGCGTGAACGCGGGCGCCTCCCCCAGACCCAGCCGCTCGAGCGACCGCGGCCCTTGCACCGCGAGAAGCGCGTACTCGTCGGACGCGTCCCGAATCTCGGTGCCGCGCGGCTCGCGGTCCTTCAGCCAGCCGTACACGGCCTCCCGGTTCGAAGCGTTGACGACGAGGACGAACTGGCCGTGGGCGAGGCGATACACGATCAGGTCGTCCACGATGCCGCCGTGCTCGTTCGTCAGCAGCGTGTATTGCGCGTCGCCGTCCCCGACTCGATCGATGTCGTTCGAGAGCATTGCCTGGAGAAATCCCTGCGCGGTCGGGCCGTCGACATGGAGCTCGCCCATGTGCGACACGTCGAACACGCCGCAATCGCCGCGAACCGCTCGGTGCTCGGGAATAACGCCCTCGTACTGAACGGGCATCTCGAAACCGGCGAAAGGCACCATGCGCGCGCCGAGCCCGACATGGCGCGCGTGCAAAGGCGTGCGGTGAAGCGTGCCTTCCACCGCACGCGACTCTAACCATTCGCGGCCTGTGGGCCGCGGAGGCTCACTCCTCTTTCAGGAACGAGGGAATGTCGATCTCGACGTCGCGCACGCTGGGGACGTTGAAGATCGGGCGCTCGGACGACGTCTCCGCCGCAGCTTCGACGCGGCGCCTGCGAGGGCGACCCCCGAAGCCCGTCGCGATCGCCGTGACGCGGACGTCGTCGCCCATCGCCTCGTCGATCACGGCGCCGAAGATGACGTTCGCGTTCGAGTCGGCCGCGCTCGTGACGACGTGCGCCGCTTCGTCCACCTCCGCGAGGCCGAGATCCGGCCCGCCGGTGATGTTCAGCAGCACGCCGGTCGCGCCGTCCAGGGAGGTCTCGAGCAGCGGAGACGAGATCGCCGCCTTCGCCGCATCGACCGCGCGGTTTTCCCCGCGCGCCACGCCGATACCCATGAGCGCCGAGCCCGCGTCTCGCATGATCGTGCGCACGTCCGCGAAGTCGAGGTTGATGAGCCCCGGCACCGTGATCAGGTCGGTGATGCCCTGCACGCCCTGGCGCAGGATGTCGTCCACCATGCGGAAGGCCTCGGTGACGGGTGTCGAGCGCTCGACCACCTGGAGCAGGCGATCGTTCTCGATGACGATGAGCGTGTCCACGTTGTCGCGCAGGTTCTGAATCCCCTGCTCGGCCTGATCCGCGCGCAACCGGCCCTCGAAGGCGAACGGTCGCGTGACGACGCCGACCGTCAGGGCGCCGATCTCCTTGCCGATTTCCGCGACGATGGGCGCGCCGCCGGTCCCGGTGCCGCCGCCTTCGCCCGCGGTGACGAAGATCATGTCCGCTCCCTTGAGCGCCTCCTTCAGCTCGTCGCGACTCTCTTGGGCAGCCGCGATCCCCACGCGCGGATCGGCGCCTGCCCCGAGGCCGCGCGTGGCCTTCGAGCCGATGTGGATCTTGACGTCGGCCTCCATCATCAAGAGAGCCTGCGCGTCCGTGTTCACGGCGACGAACTCGACGCCCGAGACTCCCGCCTCGACCATCCGCGTCACCGCGTTCGACCCCCCACCTCCGATCCCGACGACCTTGATCACGGCGAGGTAGCTGCCAAGTTGATTGCTCATGTCTCAACCCACCTCAAGCTGAAGCTCGGATTGAACGTACGATTGCCTGGTTCGCTCCCGAGGGTAGGCCTCCTTCGGGGGCTTGTCAATGGGGTTGCTTTCCCTCGAGATTCAACCTCAACCTGAGACTTGAGGTCAGAGACCCGCCACCGGCCGCTCGGGAACGCTCACGTCGATGTACGTCGTGCCCGGCTCGACAAGCCTGAACACAGCTGTCGCGACGGCCACCTTGAGCCCGAGATCGGTCGGTTCGCCAAGCCTGATCTCCGCCCCTCTTCGCAGCACGAGTGTCAGGTCGTCGCCGTCTGCGCGTACCGCTTTCACCCTGCGCGGCAGCTTGCCCTCGATCGCGGCGGCGAGCGCTCGCGTTGCGGGCGTGTAGCGCAGCGGAAGCATCCCCCCCACGCGCACCGCAACTCCGCGCGTGAGCCAGATTCGCGGATAGGTGCGCTCCGACCCGGTCTCGATCGCGCGGATGACCTTGCCGGCGCCCGTCACGAGCCACGAGGATTGACCGCGCCGAGCGACCGCGACTGCGCGCTCCGGCGCGATCTTCACGACGAGCGTGTGCGGAAACGCGCGGTCGACCGACGCTCCCGCCACCGATGGGAGTGCGCGCAAGGCGCCTTCGATCTCTGCGGGATCGACCGTCACGAGGTTTGCTCCGACGACGCCCTTCGTCGCGGCCTCGACCTCCCTCTCGATCTCGGGAGGCGCGCCCAGCACCTCCACGCGGTCGACGGCGAACACCGACGAGACATGCGCGCCCCAGTAGATCCCGAGGGCACCGAGCACGACACCGAAGCCCACGAGGAGCGACCGGCCGGAGGGAACGAACCGAGCGAGGTGCAGGCGATCACCCGCCGCGCCGCGCGGAAACGGGACGACGACGCTTGCCGCGCGCGCATGCCGGTGCGATCCGCGCTCGGTTCGTCCCCCGGCCATGCGGCGGGATTCGCCGCGGGTCGCGCGCTTCCTACATCGGCGACGGGAGCTCGAGCGGGCCGGCGAAGACGACCTCGCGCTCGAGCTCGACGCCGAATTGCTCGCGGGCGCGCCGTCGCGCCTCGACCATCAGCGCGACGCAGTCGGCGCTCGTCGCGCCACCCGCGTTCTCGATGAAGTTCGCGTGCTTCGGCGAGACGACGGCGCCGCCGATCCGATGGCCCTTGAGACCGCAGAGCTCGAGCATCTGCCCCGCGCCGACTTTGCCCGGCGGGTTCTTGAACACGCTTCCGAAGGTGCGCTTGTTCGTCGGCTGGGTCGCCTTCCGGCGCGCGACGAGCTCGGCGACGGCGTGCTTGATCTCCTCCGACGGGTGCGGCTCCAGGCGGTATTCGACCTGGGCCACCACCTGGCCGGACCGGAGCGACGAGCGCCGGTACTCCAGGCCGAGATCCGCTCTCGACAGCCATTCCTCCGCGTCGGCGGTGACGACGAGAGCACGGACGAGGATGTCCGACCAGTCGCGTCCGTACGCACCGGCGTTCATCCGCACGCCGCCGCCGGCCGTGCCGGGAATCGCGCAGGCGAACTCGAAGCCTCCGAGACCCGCTGCACGCGCTCGGTGCAGGCAG
>JBOHBA010000246.1:0-2780 GCA_050698095.1 Gaiellaceae bacterium | reverse complement strand
GTCGTCGCGCGCGCGCGACCTGCTTGCCGGCCGTCGCGCGCTCCAACGAAGCCTCGACGCGGAGGTGATCGCGGTCGGCCCCTCGATTCCGCTGTCGCGGCGAACCCACATGGGCGTCCCGGTCGCGGTGCGCGCGAACCTCCGGCTGGCCCTGGCCCGTGGCCGCTTCGACGTGGTGCATGGCTTCGAGCCGGGCCTCCCGAGCCTGTCCTACCTCGCGCTGACCTCGACTCGAGCACTCACTGCCGCCACCTTCTTCTCCCCGGAGCGCCTCGGATACCCCGCGCGCCGCTCACGCAGAGACCGGCTGCGCATCCGGATCGACGCGCTCCTCGCAACCTCGAAAGACACTGCCGAGGCAGCCGCCGAGCGATTCGAAGGCGACTACGGGTTCGTGCCACTCGGTGTGGATACGACACGCTTCCAACCGGTCGCGAAACGCAACGTCATCGTCCGCGAGCTCGAAGCCGCAGACCGGCCGGTCACCCGCGCTCTCCTTCGGCTCCTGCGCGACCTCCCCGACTGGGAGCTCACGCTTCTGCACACGAAGCCCCTCGGATTCCGGCCCACGATTCCGC
Source organism: Gaiellaceae bacterium (assembly GCA_050698095.1). Lineage (GTDB taxonomy): Bacteria > Actinomycetota > Thermoleophilia > Gaiellales > Gaiellaceae > GMQP-bins7. The sequence continues at coordinate 2,202 of JBOHBA010000246.1, read as the reverse complement.
GGTCCGTGCGTCCACGCGCGCACGTGCGATCCGCGCGCACCGACGATCAGCGGGCTGTCGCGCTCGCCGGCGCGGCGATCTTCGTGCCAGCGTCCTCCGGCGAGGAGCGCCTCCGGCTCGAGGCAGCCGCGTGCTCGCTCGCGATCACCCAGACCGAGCCGGTAGAGGCCGTCGTCGACGAGGTCGCGCGGCTCGCCGCCGACACGGCAGCCCGAACGCAGGCAGGTGCGCGCGAACGCGCGCACGCGGAGAAGGAGACCTTCGAGCGAGTCGCGATCGAGCTCGACTCGGTCTACACCCGCCTCGTTCGAAAGCGCCGCGCGCGCGCTGGCTCCGGCATCGAGGACGATCCACTCGCCGGGCGGGACTGGCTCCTGGTCGACCTCCACATGCACACGGACTGGTCGCACGACTGCTCGACACCCGTCGTCGACCTGCTCGACCACGCAGAGAGCATCGGCCTGGGCGCGATCGCGGTGACGGACCACAACGCGTACGGCGGGGCGCTCGAGGCGGTCGAGCTCGCGGCGGATCGCGACCTCGTGGTCATCCCCGGCGAGGAGGTCAAGACCGACGGCCAGGGAGAAGTCATCGGCCTGTTCCTCACCGAGAAGATCCCGCGCGGGATGTCTTTCGCCGAGACGATCGAGGCGATCCGCGAGCAGGGCGGCCTCGTCTACCTCCCGCACCCCTTCGATCGCCTTCACGCGATCCCGGATCCGGCGACCCTGCACCGTCACCTCGCGGAGATCGACGTGTTCGAGGTCTTCAACGCGCGGCTGCTCCGCGACTCGTTCAACGACGAGGCGCTCCGCTTCGCGCAGAAGTACCGCCTCCTGCAGGGAGCGGGCTCGGATGCGCACGTCCTCCAGGGAGTCGGCACGGGAGCCGTGCGCATGCGGCGATTCGAGGGGCCCGAGGAGTTTCTGCTCTCGCTTCGAACCGCCGAGATCCTGCGCCGGCCCAAGTCGCTGGCCTACCTCCAGTCGCTCAAGTGGGTGGCTCAGGTCAAGGAAAAGGTTCGCTGAGAGAGAAGGTGCTTCGGACCCCGTGCCCGCGGCCGTGCCCACCGACGAGATCTACGAGCGCTATCTCAAGAAGGCCATCTCCGAGATAAACGAGCTCGGTGACGAGCTCGCGCGCGCGGGGGACGAGCTCAGGGTCCCGGTGCTGGGATCGGGGCATCCGCTGGCGGATGTCTTCCTCCTGAAGTACTCGCCGCAGCCCTCGGAGATACAGGAGGGCGTCGCCTTCTTCGGCCGAGCCGGACAAGCCGTGCTGAAGTCGCTCCAGCGCCTTCACGTCGACCCTCTTGCCGTCTACGGGACGAACTGCCTCAAATTCGGCACCGAGGACGTCGCGGATGCCGCCGAGTGGCTGGCTCGAGAGCTCTACATCGTCCAGCCGAAGCTCATCGTGGCGATGGGCGCCCACGCGGTCGCGTTCCTCAACGACCTTCGCTTCCCCCTGTCCGACCCGGTCGACTCCGCCACGCTCGGAGCCATGCAACGGTTCACGCCCACGATCGAGGCGCTCGTGACCCCGGACGTCGACGAGTCGCTCGACGAGCAAGCGGCGAAGACGGCATTCTGGAGCGCTTTCAAGGCGCTCGGCCCGTGGTGGGCGGAGCTACCTCCGTACTGATCTATGCGCAAGTCCGGAATCCGCGAGTGCGGGTTACGGACGCGCGAAGATCCCCAAAGGCGGCCGCTTCGCGACCGCGAGGCCAGTGCAGCCTCTGACGCTTGGCCAAGCGCGAACTGCCGCGCTCGCCGCTGTCCTGGTCGTGCTCGTGGCCTACGTCGCCGCGGCAGCTCGTCTCCCCGGGCTGCCGTCGGGGCTCGACGTCGTGTTCCACAGCACGATCGTGTTTCCGGCGTTCGCGGCTTTGATCTGGGTGGGGCTCCCGCTCGCGCGTGCCGGCAACAGGATCCTCCTCGCCGGCGCCGCCATCGCAGGCGCCGCCGCGACCATCCTCGCGCTCAGCGGTATCGACTCGGCGGGAAACGTCGCGAAGCTCGCCTGCTACGCGCTCGTGGGTTTCTGGTTTCTCACGCTCTTCGAGGAGCTCTGGTGGATCGCGCTCGTCGCGGCGCTCGTTCCGTGGGTGGATATCTGGTCGGTCGTTGCCGGTCCGACCGGGTACGTCGTCGAGCAGCAGCCGGGGCTCTTCGAGCGGATATCGGTCGCGTTCCCCAGCCC
>JBOHBA010000245.1:0-2295 GCA_050698095.1 Gaiellaceae bacterium | reverse complement strand
CACTTCCTCTTCGATCTTCCCTACGAGAGGATCGAGGTCGTAGTGCATCCGACGTCGGTCGTCCACGCGATCGTGCGCGTCCGGGACGGCGCCGCGCTGGCCCATCTCGGCAATCCCGACATGCGCGTCCCGATTTCGTTCGCGCTCACGTTCCCTTGCCGCTCCGCGACCGCCGTGCGCTCGCTGGACTTCTCGGCCGGGATGAGCCTCGAGTTCGAGCCTCCGGATCGGGAGCGCTTCCCGCTTCTCTCGCTGGCGCGCGAGGCCGGAGAACGCGAAGGGACGTATCCGTGCGCGTTCAACGCCGCCAACGAGGTCGCGGTCGCCGCTTTCCTGGACAGGAAGATCGGGTTCCTCGACATCGCGGCGCTCGTCGAGGAGGCGCTTGCAAGCGTCGACGGAGCGCCGGCTCACGACCTCGACGAGCTCGTCGAAGCGGACGCAGAAGCCAGACGCCTGGCTGAGGGACGAATGGCCGCCGCGTGAGTTTTGCGATCGCCATCCTCGGGCTCGCGTTTCTCATCCTCGTGCACGAAGCAGGGCACTTCCTTGCTTCGCTCGCAGTCGGCCTCCGGCCGCGCAAGTTCTACATCGGATTCCCGCCGCCGCTCGTGCGTACCACCCGCAAGGGAGTCGAGTACGGAGTCGGGATGATCCCGCTCGGCGGCTTCGTGACCATCCCGGGTATGCACCGCCCGATTCCGCACGACGCGGAGCGTCGTTTCTCGCGAGCCGTTGCCGAGGTGCCGGCGCTCGGCGGCCCCGTCGAGCGCGTCAAGCGTTCACTCGAGGTCGGGAACTTTGCAGACACTCCCGTGACAATCGACGAGCTCGAGGAGGCAATGCGCGGGCAGCCGCTCTCGGACGGAGCGCGGGGCGCCGCCGAGAAAGGCGTGACCGAGCTACGCGACGCTCTTGGCCCGGACGCGTACTGGAAGGCTCCGACGTGGAAGCGGCTTGTCGCGATCGCGGCCGGACCGGTCGCGAACATCGCACTCACCGTCGTCGTGTTCGCGATCCTGTTCACGCAGGTAGGCGGCAATCCGAGCCGGACCGTCTCGTCGGTGTCCACCGGCTCCCCTGCTGAGACGGCCGGCATCCAGCGCGGCGACCGCATCGTCGCGATCGACGGCGAGCCGGTCTCGGGTAAGGAGCTCGGCGAGCGAATTCTCTCCTCGGAGGGGAAGCCGCTGACCGTGACCGTTGTGCGGGCCGGCGAGGAGCTGACGCTCGAGCCCGTTTCCGCTGAGCAGACGGAGGGCGGATACAGGCTCGGCATCGTGCGCGAGGGCACCGGCCTCTCGCCGCCCTCGGCAGTACGCCGCTCGTTCGAAGTCACAGGCCTCGCGACCCGTGAGATCGTGTTCTCGCTCGGGCGCCTCGCCGGCGGAGAAGGCCGAGATCAGGTCGCGAGCCCGATCGGGATAACGCGCGTCTCGTCGGACGCGGTACAGGAGGGGCTCGAGAGCTACCTCTGGGTGCTCGGTCTCATCTCGCTCTCACTCGCACTGCTCAACCTGCTCCCGCTGCTCCCACTCGATGGCGGGCACATCCTCTTCGCGCTCGTCGAGCGCGCGCGCGGCAAGTTCGTGCGGCGGGAGGTGTACGAGCGAGTCTCGGTGGTCGGGCTCGCCATCGTGCTGCTTCTGTTCTTCGTCGGGCTCTCGAACGACATCGGCCGCCTGTCGTAGGGCCGCTCGAACATGTCCGGGCTTTTGAGGACACGTCCCGGGGTCTGACCCCGAGCTAACCTCTCGTCGTGCCGAGCAAGGTCCAGATCAACGTCGGACACGTCGCGGTCGGAGGCGGCGCACCGGTCGCCGTGCAGTCGATGACGCTGACGAAGACGCACGACGTCACGGCGACGACGGCTCAGATAGCCGCCCTCGCCTCCGCCGGCTGCGAGATCGTGCGCGTGGCGGTGCCCAAGAACGAGGACGCCGCGGCGCTCCCGCTCATCGTGCGCCTCTCGCCGATCCCGGTCATCGCAGACATCCACTTCAACGCGTCGCTCGCTATCAAGGCGATCGACGCGGGCGTGGCTGCCGTGCGGATCAACCCGGGGAACATCGGGGGTCCCGACAAGGTCGTACAGGTCGTCACCGCCGCGAAGAAGGCAGGGATCGCGATGCGAATCGGCGCCAACTCCGGCTCGCTGCCGAAGCACCTGCACGCGCTCGCGCAACACGACCAGGCAGAGGCCCTCGTCGCAGCCGCGCTCGAGGAGGTCGAGCTACTCGAGAAGCTCGACTACCGCGCGTTCAAGATCTCGGTGAAGGCGACGCACGTCCCGAC